>CAIRSO010000688.1 GCA_903881215.1 uncultured Bacteroidia bacterium | reverse complement strand
GCTAGTTGATCCTCCTACCACGACATCCCCGGTTTGACTATCTACAAACTGTCCGAATTGCCCCCATTTGTCCCAGAGTCTGACAAAAGCATCTGCCACGGTTTGGGTCCCTTTTTCCCATTCGCTTTTAGGCTGAATGTTTTGCAATTTCATCAATTGGAGCTGTTTGAGGATGTAATACAAGCCATCACCGCTTTTGCGGATAAGATGCCAGTTTTTGGTGTTGGGTTTACGGATATCTCCACCATACCATTTTGTGCCTTTTTCTCCCGAGTCCCAGAAAAAGCCGGCTGGACAGATCCCGTTCGGGAACAACCAGTCAAAGTTGCGGATAACATTTGCTTTGCTGGTTTCGTTGCCTGCAAAAAGCAGGGGATAGGTAGAGATCATTCCACCGGTCCAGCCAATTTGCCAGTCCTGAAGGAAATTTTCCCTCATACCAACTGAGTAGTAACCGTGCTCCTTTTCCCAGTTTTGTTCGTTGAACTTTGTTTCCTGGACCGAAAAGCAGGCTGAAAAGGGAATAAGTGGTCTAAGTGCCGTTTCCCCTATCATATCCTTTCTGATTACGGCAAACCGATTGTACAATCCCTGGATATCCGGTGAAGAGAAATTATAAAGCCTGAAACGAATGATAAATTCATCCCCTGCCATGTAATCAGGTGCTTTATCCTTAGAAGCAGCCTGATTGTCGGCAATAAAATATTGATAGTTCTCCCGCACAACAGGAACTGTGAGACTGATTACAGCAGATTTACGGTCGCGCATCTCTTCAATCCCGATGCCTGTATCTCCAAATTTTGTACCCTGATGGGTGATCAGCCAAAATCCTTTTTTAGCAGAATCAGCCTGAAATCCGATAGCGGGAACACTCATTGTACCCGATCGCTCCTGGATTCTTGAAGGCCCATCGTTGATATTAAGCCTCGGAACATCCGAAATGATCATGGGCATTTCAGGACCGATATCCCTCGAATCCAGTAGTTTGGGAGAATACCTGATACGTCGCGATTCGAACCTGTTGCCGTTGTAAGTAGCCCCGGGCATCAGTACATAGTTTGATTTTGACCAGTTATTGAAGTTGAAATCTATGGAGATGCTCGTTTGTGGTGATGACCCTTCGATCAGTTTGAAACAGAACTCCACTTCAAGAGCGTCGGAACGATCTGCCGGTACAAATGAACGGTATTGATATTGCCATTTTCCTTGCAAAAATTTGACTTCCTGATTAGTATTCGGTTTGCCAACAGGAAGAGATAAAAACTCCAAAGGCTTGTTGTAAGAATTGTAATCGTAGTGTGTGAAGCGAGCAGATGCCTGACCCTGTCCATTTTTCAACCAATTGTTGAGGTCATGGTTTTCCTGAGACCACCCCCTTTGATTGATCTCATTCCCAAATTTTTGTTGATATTCTGTGGCTTTTGACTGGTCAATAATTGGTGCAATTTGTTCATCTTCGATCACCCAGGCGTTTGGCCATGGCAGGGTTGAAACAATGTTGGCATATTTTTTTAAGTGGTTTTCAAGATTGGTGCGCTCTGTAGCTGTCAGCACAGGAGGTACTTCGAATACATCGTAAGGTTGTTTGCGCTGAACTGCCCAGACTTCAAGAAACTGTTGCAGCAACCAGTCGGAAGGATTACGAATCTGACCGTTTTCCCAGATGCTGGAAGTTGCCATCTTGTTGTAGGAGCGTAAAACGGCCAGTTTCGCTTTTGGTTTTGGGGGTAAAGCGGCAGATAATTTTTTGTGGAAAGCAGCGGCTCGTTCCCAGCTGTCGGGTCTGACGTTGGGGTAAGTGTCACCGTAGCCTAACCAAATAATGCCATCTACTCTCTGATCCAATTGCTCCTGCGCCATGCGGTCTACTTGTTCAGGAGTAACATTTTGAAGATTTCCGTAAACATGTGCCTGCATCCAGGGAATGAGAAGCTTGTTGTACCGTCGGGACAATCCAGACGAATAACTCATGTCGCGGGGGATCGCTTCGTTGTAAGCACCTCCGACTACCGGGTAGGGATCCAGATGGACGATATCCAGCTTCCTGGTAAGCAGTTCTTGTCCGCTTCCATCCAGATTATTGGAGAGGTCGAAGATTCCCATTCGGGTTGTATTTCTGAAAAGTTTTAGTCCGGGAGCTGTTTTTGCGATCTCATCATGCACAACCCCAACCAAATTGGCTGTTTGTTCATGCAAATTGTACATCCACCAGCCGTACGCATCTTCACCGTAAATTTCAGGAAAGCCCCATGTCCGGGGATATTCCGAATCCCCTGCCTGGTTGTGAAAAGCCTCAATGGTGGGTGCACTGTATTCCCAGAGGGGATAGCTTACCGCCGCTGATCCGTTGGTCTGCGAGTGACCGGTGATATAAAAACATTCGTCGCCATAACGAGCAGCTACCACAACATCCGAAGGAAAGGTACCATTATTGGCCTCGGTCCATTTGGCCAACTCCTTTTGAATTAATTTCTGAAGGGCCAGCTTTGTACTTGGAGCTGAAGAACTTACATTTCCACGGCCAAATAACCAGTATTTTTTAGTACCCTGATACGGCCAATACACGGCGATTCCTACCTGATCGAGAAGGGCGGCATCAAATCCGGTGAGATCGAAAGAGAGCTGATACAACTGTCGGTTTTTCGTTTCAGGTGCTACCGGCATATTTGGACTAACACTGTCAAATTCAGGTATTGAGCCTGCGGGTGCCTTTGAAATGGTTGCATTCAGGATTTTCAGGTGCTGTTTTCCGTCATAATTCTTGAGAGGTACAACAATTTCAGCTTTTAATGGATCACCCATGTCGGGATAATAGTGTGCAATGCGATCACCTAATCCTGCTTCACTGGTACTGCCGTTGTTGGCGGTGTAGGCAAATGCCTTGTTATATACCGGAGGTTCGATTAGTATTATATTTTTACCTGCCTTGAATTTAAACAAATGCCTGTCGATCGCTTTTCCCTGGTAAACTCCTCCAATCATAAGTGCATCAACGGGTTTGAAACCTGCCTCCTGAACCAGATTGGCCCTTTCTGTTATTTCGGGAAACTCAATGTGGTACTTCATCCCGAACTGTCGGGCCAGTTTAAGTTTCTCTTTTGCATCCGCCACATTACGGGCATTCATATCCACCAACCCAACGCCATGAGCTTTCAAATCAGCGAAATCTTTTTCATAGCTTACCACTTTTTGGTATGTGCTCCAGGCAACAGGCAATGAATTTTTGGATGCCGTATCGTTTTGGGCAAACAAATTCACTGCCAGAATGACCATTGTTATGGCAATGGTCAAATGTCGATTTTTACTTAATTTTTTCCCCATTAATTCCCTATTCCCGTTATTTCCCCATTTTCCCATTTCCCAATTTCCACATTTCTTTAAACCCCTGAAGCCCATTCAGGTTTCCCAGTCCTCTGTTTTGCCAGCCATTCCGGAATATCTCCGAATGGATAACCTGCATCGGGGACGAACAATCCGATTTCACCTTGCGGTCGGTCGGGATCTATTTCATTTCCGTTTAATGATAAAATTATTTTTCCTGATCTGGTTACGCGGACAACCTGTCCATTGTCTTCAAAATTGGATTTGGTATTGTTAAAAATCAGTCGGTCTTCTCCCACCTGAACCCCGCCGTGGACAATTTTCACTTCCGGTGGATGAATCCCCGGGTACATCACAGTGATCATTTCGCCTGTTTGACCGGAGATCTCTAGTCTGGCACCTTTGGTCTCTTCGTGACCCCCATTATCATGCGACCAATCGAAATTTTTTAGACGAAAATCCGGATGTGTGCAAAAAAGTGAGAGATTTCCAAAATTGATATTCTGATCTTCCCTGATAGGTGTTTTCCCATAGGTATGAATGCAATAGGCGGCTTTGATGGGACGATCAGCCCAATATTGGTCGCGAAAAACAAAATAATCCTGTACTCCGTTCTTCATCAGAACAACGGTGCGTCGGTAGATCAGCGGACTGTTAAACTTCAGCTGCGGATAGCCTGCATCCCAGGCTTCAGGAGGCAAGGACTCCACAGCCCGTAGGCGGTTACTTTCAACCTGACCGATTGCAATATCTGCATTGTCAGTAGTTTTTAAAGCAAGCACTCTTTCATACCCGTCCATGTTGGCAAACGGAAATTCGTCGGTGAAAAAGGCAAGACGGTTGTGCATGTGTTCCTGACCGGCTCGGGGATGGTAGCTGCAATGGTGGTCAACAACCAATGGTCTTCCATTGGCGCAATAGTGAAAGGCTAGCTGGTCGCCGTGGTAATGGCACCGGTTAGGACCGCTTTTGAAGCTTAGGTAAGTTTCTTTTTCTGTTCCTGGATGATTCGCAAACAGTACACCAAAGCCAGGCATCTCTTCAGTTTTCCATGATTTGGCAACCATCGCATCTACCTCAACTTTAGGCATCCCGGTATTTCCTGCCCGGTCGGGGTGTGAATCACCAACCGGTGAGCAACGGCGGATTTCGCCATCCGGATAGCTGATCCTTTGGTAAAACCGTTCAGAAGCTTCCAATCTTGGCGTGATGAAATTCATGTCAAATCCCAGATGCTGTTTACCCATCGCCACAATTTCATGCCACAGCGACATGCCGTAATGGCTGTAGCCCGGGCATTCCTGTCCGGCACCACCCGGTAAGGTAATGCTGTGATAAAGATCTTCCCTGAATTTGTATTCAGCCATCTTTCTGAATGCTTCAAACTGAGGATGAGCTTTGAGGTTACTAGCCAAAGCAATTGGAATCAGGTTGTAATCAGTGAAGAAGTTTGGGTTCTCAGGCGAAAACTGGTCCCAGTAACTCCCGAAACAATCCTTATGAATGAGGGTTTGAAAACGAATCAAGGTTGTTTCGTCGGCAGGTTGACCAGCGTTTTTTAGTGCCGCTTTACCTATTTGTCTAATTATATGAGTTGGATTGGTCTGTTCTGAATCGTATGGATTGGTGCTCCACCATCCAACCGTTTTCCCGGGCCATTCCAATACATATTCGTGGTTAATCTTGTCGAGGTTTTCCCAGATATTTCTGGCGATGTACTTTGGATCTGAAGGTAAAAGGGAAGGAGCCAGCCACCAGAGTCGCTGTCCTCTCCAGGTTGAACACCTTATCCCGGCATATTTACCATCAGGTTTGACCATGCATTGCAAATGATTGTCATGAGGCCATTTCCATTGGCTGGCTTTTACTGCTACAGCGCACAAATTTTGTTTTCCATCAGTGGCAGCAAAAGCCCATCCGTCTTTGAAATGCTGGTTCCAGCGAGGGATGAGATTGATGTACAAATTTTCGGCAAAACAGACATTTTTGATTGGAAGAAGGGGCCTGTCCATGGGTGGGACAACGATGATTCCATCTCCCCCCGGGCCATTGTTGAATTGTCTGGAAATACCACTATCGGGCGACCAGCCTTCACTCATTACAAATTCCCAGAAATCATCCGGATCCATTTCATGTCGTTCGAACATAGAAACATGTTCCCATTCTGGCGCCAAAACAATCTCAAATTCAGCGAATGGTTGAACCTTTTTGGCTGACCCTACAGCCGAAACAAATTCATAACGCAGCCGGAGCTTGGCAAAAAGCGTACCATCTCCGACAACTTCAATGTTGTAATTTTTAAGTTTTTTGTTGGTTCTCCAGAAACTTCGACCAGCATATTGGCCGTTTGCAAGTTGAATGGAATGAATGGGTCCTGGAATATTTCCAGCTGAATGAGTTGGAACTCTTACAGCCACCTTTCCATTATCAAGGGTAAAGTAATCAGTCCCTTTTTGAACCGCAACTTTGGGTGGAAAGACCGTCGGAATCCCAGAGACGATTTGGAAAGTTTGCTTCGATTTGGCTGGAAAATCAGCACAAATCCAAATTGTTTTTCCACCTTCGGTTACTTCCACTTGAAATGGAACTTCTGCATTTGCATTTCTCACCAAAAATGTTCCAGGCAAGTTGGGGAAAGCAAGCTTTGGTCTAACCAGTTCATTCTTAAAATCAAAAGGCGTTGGATTTAAAATAGAATTTCCGCCTGATCCATTTGTGTCGGCCCATGCCAATAGATTGCCACGACACAAACTACTTCCACCTAGCACCAGACCTGAGGCTAAGAGAAATTTTCGTCTGTTGAATTTTTGCGGCGACAGAGCTTTATCCATGAGGTTAATTATTGAAATTCAATGCAATAGGCACAGAGGTCACTCCAGATCCTATTCAAGCCCGGGCGCCTATTGCAATGAAAACTACCATTTACAAATTTGGTAAAAAGAGAGGTTATCCAAGTATCTGAATAACCTCTCAATGATCAACGTCTAAAAACTATTGTTTTGGATTGAAGTCTGTTTCGCTGAGTGGTACTAACCAATAGAAATTGGCATAAGGAGGAGTAATGTCCGGAACATTTCTGTCGCCACCGCCAATTGGTTTTTTGAACATTTGCAACCATACGACACGGTCACCCTCGAAAGCCATCTCTTTGATCCACTCCTGATCGATAAGATCCCATGTGGCCTGAGCATCGGTAAGAGGAGTATAGGCACCACTCTTTGCTGTGTCCCATGCACGCTGACGAACAATGTTCAAATCAGCTGCCTGTCCGCCTTTGTTGGTCACCTGTTTTAAGGCAGCCCTCCAAAGGTAAAGTTCAGCAGAACGGATAACCGGTAAATTCTGTGGTGCGGCGGTTTTGGACTGGCCTACCAATGGAGCTCTGAAATATTTCTTGCTCATGTAAACCGGGTCGTTCAGTCCGACGATTCCTTCAAAAGCACGGTTTACCAGATATTGGTAATTGTACTTGGTTGTTGATGGCAGGGCAGCATTGTAACCGTCAAATCTGTGGAAAAGCTTCGAACGCTTGTCATTGGCCCATCCTGCAGGAACTGAATTGTCGTCAGCGAGCATTCCGCAGCGCTTCACAGTTTTTGTATTCAAGGACCAGATCCACCAGTCGCGCCAGTCGTCAACATTCGGGAAAATAGCATTGTCGAAATAATGAAACTGAAGATTGTGCCTGAAGTTTGTAGCCAGGTTAATATCTGCAAAGAATCCGTACCAAATCACTTCATTGCTGACCCACGGTGTGGTTGCATTGTTGTTGAGCCAATTGGTTTCAGGATCTGTCTCCAGTAAGCGCGATTGTGCAGCATCATTCAGCACACCGTCCAGCTCCGCCAATGCTTCTGTGTATTTTCCCATCAGCATCAATGTCCTGGCAAGATAGGCCCCGGCAGCGTGTTTCGAGGCACGTCCGAATTTGTAGGCATTGTTCATTCCGGTTTCCCATTTTAAGGGCAGGAGAGCCTTTGCATCTGTAAAGTCTTTTACTACCTGATCATAAATTAGTTTGGTTGATACAGGTGTGTTATCCAACGCCAGATCAACAGAAATCGGGGTTTTAACTCGCAATGTCAGAATTTTTGAATCGTTTGTACCTTGTGGATCAAAGGCGGGTGTATACCATATTAACAAATGATAGTAGGCCAAAGCTCTCAAAAACAGAGCCTCACCTTTTATTCTGTTTATATTCTTGGTTTTATCAATTTCGGAGGCAGTTGGGAAAGGATCTGCTGCTATAAAGTCGATAAGGTTGTTGCAATATAAAATGACCGAGTAGCAAATGGCATATTTATCCTGCTGACTTACCCGTTGCGCCACGTCCCTTATGTAAGGAGTGTGAGAATTCCATCCACCGTTTATACTGATTTCCCTGACGATGTCACTCATTCCAAAATGGACAAATGGCATAAAATTCCAGCATGAGTTTTCATTTTGCACCAAAGTAAGACGATAGGCATTGGCGATTCCCATTTCCATATCAACGACTTTCTTCCATTCGGTTACCGGAGGAGCGTCCTGTTGAAAAAACTGTTCATTGTTGCACGCAGAAAGCATCAGGACGATGGCTAGTCCGAGGCCTTTGATGAGTGGTGCTACATTGTTTTTTATATCTATTTTCATAATATACTGATTAAAAATTTTGGCAGTTTAACTAAAATGTAACGGAGACTCCGACATTGTACGATTTGACAGAAGGCAAAATGTTGGGATTTGAAGCAGTTTCCGGGTCAAATCCTGTAAAATCGGTCAATGTCCATAAATTGGTACCAGAGACATAAATCTTTAGATTTTCCATGGCTAGCTTGCGTGAGATGCTCTTTGGAACATTGTAGGCAAGTGTCAATGTCTTCAATCTGAGATAGTCGCCTTTTTGCAAATATTTGGTCAAAGACCTTGCTCCGTTTTTGTCGTAGTTTTCCTTTGCTGCAGGAGCAACCAGGTTTTTGATGTCAGGGTTGGTCCACCATCCTTTTCGTCCGGTAGCGGGATCTATTGCATTCAAGTCCCATGCAGTCGTGGCAGGAGCAAATGTTTCCATAAACAGCAGCGGATATTTTGTTCCGGTCTGACCAGGAGTAGTCCAGGAATCTGTCAGCAAATCACGTTTTTTAACCCAATAACCGTTGGAAGGTGCTGTCCATTCTTTCTCGCGGGCATTGTAAAGGTAGTTGCCACCTGAGAAAGTGAAAAAGACATTCAGCTCAAATCCTTTGTAGTTGAAGGTATTATCAATACCACCATAATAAGTTGGAATACTTGATTTGTCTTTATGGATGATTTCATTGGATGCAGAATTTGTATCTGTAAACGGGATCAGCCTTCCGGTTTTCTTGATCTCACCCGTTGTATTGTACAACGCAAGATCCGTCTCATACACCATGTGTACACCACGTTCCGGATCAATACCGGCATACTCGCACATCTTATACAATCCCAGGCGACCTCCGACAAAAAGCACGCTGCCTTTTTGTCGCTCCATTTCAGGGGTAAGTTTCAGGATCTCGTTTTTGTTGGTCGAGAAATTTACAGCTGAGGTCCATTTTAAGTCACCTTTTGTAAGGTTGACAGAATTTACGCTAAACTCCCATCCCCAGTTTTTCATGTCGCCAACATTGTTGTAGACACTGCCAATAGCTGCGGATGGAGGAGTAGAAACCTGCAGCAACATGTCAGAAACTTTCTGGGTATAATAGGCAACTGATCCTGTAATGCGGTTGCTGAATAATCCAAAATCAAAACCTGCATCATAACTGTTTGTCTTCTCCCAGGTTATCCCTTTGTTGCCGATGGTGATGGAGGTTCCGGCACTCATGATCTCCGCAGTTCCATATCTGTTGCCTGCACTATTCGTAAGGGTATTGAGGTTGCGGTTAGCCGGAATAGATTCGTTACCTGTCTGACCAAAGCTTCCACGAAGTTTGAATGAGTTAACAACGCTTTTAATTGGCTCGAAGAATTTCTCTTCAGAGATCAGCCATCCGGCTGAAAGAGCAGCAAAATTTCCCCATCTCACATCGGATGAAAAAGCGGAAGAACCATCACGACGCAAGCTTACACCCATCATGTACCTGTCCTTGAACCTGTAGTTACCACGGCCAAAATAAGACCGGATGTATCTTTCTCCTCCCAAATAGCCTTGCAGCATATCCTTGAGTCCTGGTGAGGTGCTCCCCAGTTCCTGGTTGTACCCAATCGGGTCTCTTCCTTCCATTTCACGGGTATACTGACTGGTAAGCTGTGATTCTGTACCTGCCACTGCATTGATACTGTGAAGCTCATTGAAGGTCCGGTCAAATTTAAGGAAGGCATTGTAATTGTACGACTGACGTGTGATAGCCCCTTCGTAGACATATGTTTTTCCTGAGTTTAAAATAATTCCGGATATCCAGTTGGTCGAATTGTCTTGTATTATATCGGTAGAAAATTCGCTTCTGAGAGAAAGTCCATTTATCCATGGCAACTTGTATTCACCATACAAAGAACCCAAAGCCCTGTAAGTTTTTTTATTGTCCAGCATAAAGTCTCGTCTGGCAATAGCAGCCAGGTTACCTGCCCCCGGATTCCAGTATCCGGATGGATTGGTAGTGTCATAAACAGGATACCAGGGAAGTTCTCCCATGATGGCAGAACCAAATCCTCCAACGGCACCGGTTGATCCGCCAGGGTTAGCGATGTCAGTTTTTGTCCGGTAGTTGTTGGTAAACATCAGATTGATCTTCGCGCCCACTTTAAAGTTTTTAATCGGCTCAAGATCAACATTGATACGGCCTGTGATCCTGTTAAAATCGTTTCCCACACTAACCGACTTATCGTTGCGGTAGTTGAAGGATGCGAAAATGGAGCCTTTCTCCAAACCTTGATTGATAGAGAAATTGACATCTTTGAAGCTGCCTTTCCTTAGTACATAATCAAACCAGTTGGTATTCACATTCAAGGCATCTGCACGACTGATCGAAGTGGGGAAATTGGCATTCAGGATATCTCCTGGCTCAAATTGTCCGCGGCCCCCGTTCTTTTTGGCAATGTCCATGATCTGAAACCACTCGGTTGTATTGGCAAGACCCATCGATGAAGGAGATTTTACCAGGTCAGAAATACCTGTTGACATGTCAAAAGTGACATTTCCCTTGCCTTTTTCTTTTTTGCCACTTTTAGTTGTAACAATAATAACACCGCTGGAACCGCGAGAGCCATATAGCGCCGTGGCTGCTGCATCTTTCAATACTTCAACAGATTCGATGTCGCTTGGATTGATGGTAGACATAGGGTTCTGCGAAACTGTACCAGATGTACGTCCCAATCCGGTGCCTGAATATACAGGCATGCCATCAATGATCCAAAGAGGATCGGTTCCTGTATTGATTGAATTGACGCCGCGAACCTGAACACTCACAGGTGATCCCGGTGTTCCGCTGGTTTCACGGATATTTACTCCCGCGGCGCGTCCTTGCAGAGCTGTCGTAAATGATGAAGAGGTTGTTTGTTTGAGGTTTTTGCCTGAAACGGAAGAGACAGAACCAATAACATCGCGTTTTTTCATGGTTCCATATCCCACTGCAACTACCTCCTCCAATGAAATGGCATCATCCTTCATGGTTACTTTAAAAGCGGTTTTGCCCGCAACCGCAATTTCCTGCGTCTGCATTCCAACAAACGAGAAAACCAAAGTCCCGTTTGATGGTACTTTTGCCAACGAAAATTTACCATTTGCATCAGTGATGGTACCGGTGGTGGTCCCTTTTACCGCAGTGGTTACCCCAGGGAGCGGATCCCCGTTTGAATCCGTGACACTACCCGTTACTGCAATGTTTTGAGCATCAACATGAAGAAAGCTCATGATTAGCATGGCGCATAAGAGCCATGCGAATCGGAATTTGTTTTGTTTTTCAGCAATTTGGTTTTGCATAGTCGATTGTTTTAATCATTGGTTAATCTTAAAAGTTTAGTCACTTTAGTTCAAGCCAGTGTTACCACTATAAGGCCTATCATCAGAAAGCAAATCAATGCGTACAAAATGTATTCGATTGTTTTGTCAGATTTCCAGTTGCTCATTAGTTGGTATATTTGAATTCAAAATTATATCGCTGTGAAAGCGTAACCAATGGATAGAAATTACTATTAGATGGAATTTTGTAACAAGGCAAGGTTGAAATGCGTAATTAAGTACCAGATATTCAGATGTATGATATTTTGTCCTAATTGTCTTATCCTGGCGGATTTCTGCAATAAGGTAAATATTGGTTATTTTTGTTCGTTACGAAACAGAGCCCTTTAAACTATGAGACTTGCCTATCCCCTAATTGTTTTGTTAATCGTGATATCAGGGTTCGGTCTGTCCGCTCAAAATTCTCCGCTTACCTTTGAAAAAATTACTGCAGAACAAGGATTAACAAGCAACAGGATCAACGGAATTGTTCAGGATAAAACGGGATTTTTGTGGGTCGCCACCAACAACGGATTAAACCGTTTTGATGGAGTAGAAAACAAGCAATACACCAAGCAGGTTGATGATTCCTGTGGCCTGTCCACCAACACAATATTGGCTGAGTACTGCGATTCAAACAATGACCTTTGGTTGCTTACTGTTAATTATCTGCATCTTTACAACAGGAAGCTGGATAATTTTAACCATTTTTTGCTCTCCGACAAAAAGGAAAGTGCCAGGTACGGTAACAAAGGAGTGATCACTGAAGATAAAACCGGAAATATCTGGATCGGCACACCCACCAATGGGTTATACTTCTTTGACCGATCAGTCAATCAATGCAGGAAAATTTTGCCACAGATCAATTCAGTTTCATCCTTGTTTTTTGATCAGGAAGGAAACTGTTGGATCGGAGGTGAATTTGGTCTGCTTACTCAATACAATCCGGCAAAGAATCTCGTAAAGGAATATGAAGTGCCTTCCGCTTTGAGGAGAACCGTAACCGAAGATTTCATCTGGAATATATGGCAAGCTGAATCTGGAAAAATCAATCTGCTTCTGTCTAGCGGATTCTTTCAGTTTGATCACAAAAAAATAATTTTCAGCGACTTGAAGGTTTGGAATAAAACTGTGAATTCCGGCAGTAATGCTTTGCGGACCATTCTTGTTGAACAAAATGATATGTGGATTGGCACCCAGGGAGGAGGTTTGTATATTCTCAATTTAGCAACAGGAAAAGTGTTTCAGTATCAGTCGATTTTTAATAACCCCGGCAGTCTGAGCAACAACAGCATTACGGCAATCGTAAAAGATAACAAAGGCGTTTATTGGATCGGGACCAATGATGGGATTAACAAGTATGATCCATCATCACAATTATTTGCTCATTATCAGAAAGATCCGGGCAATCCTAATAGTTTGCAGTACAATTTCGTCTCTTCTTTTTGCGAAAGTCCGGATGGCGATATCTGGATCGGGACCTTTGGCCAGGGAATCTCCGTCTACAACCGGAACAAAGAGTCATTTCAGACCATAACCTCATCGCCCGGCAAAGAGTCTTCTTTGATTAATAATACAATTAGAGCCTTGGAGCCCGATAAAAGCGGAAATATCTGGATCGGTACAACCAATGGGTTATCCTGTTACAATCTCAGGAAGAAAATTTTTACCAATTACAAACAATCCAGGGTAAAAGGAAGCATTTCTTCAGATAATATTTTGTCACTGCTTGTCACCAGGGATAACCGCCTCTTTATTGGATCAAACGGAGAGGGGTTAAGTTATTGTAAGATTGAGCAACCTGCGGAAGGGTTTCAGCAATATGGTTCAAATTCCGAATTTGTCAATAGGGCAAAAGTGCGCAAAATGATCGAATTGGCTAACGGGACGATCCTTTGCGGGTCACTGGGAAACGGATTGATTGTACTGTCGGGCGAAGGTGACAAAAGTATTTTGCCTTCAGAATTTTCAAAGAGTGTAGACTCCGACTACATCAATGCCTTGTGCCAGGACAAGGACAACAATATTTGGATTGGAACATGGGATGGAATGTTTCTAATGGATTCTAAATTTAAGATTTTAAAGCAGTTCACTACACAGAATGGGATGCCCTCTAACGAAATTACCGGTATCCTGTCTGATACCAGAGGTGATATCTGGAGTGTTGGGATGAATGGATTGTCGCATCTGTCCAAAACGGCCGGCCTCGATTTCAAAATCACCAACTACACTTCACACAACGGACTTCAGGGGTCATATTTTACCATGTATTCAACTTTAAAGACTGCCGACGGCGAGTTGTTTTTTGCGGGATACAATGGATTTAACCGGTTTTATCCGGAAAAAATAAAGTCAGACTTGCAGATTCCGGAAGTAATATTAACTGATTTTCAGATTTTTAATCAGTCAGTGCCCATCAATAAAAAAGTTAATGGACAAATTTTACTAACCGAAAATATATCGGATACGAAATCAATTACCTTACATAACCAACACAAGGTCATCGGATTTCGCTTTGCTGCAATGACCACCACTCAGATTGAAAAGGTGAAATTTGCTTGTTTGATGAAGGGAGTTGATCCGGATTGGGTTTATCTGGATTACAACCAGAGGTACAAGTCATACAACAACTTACCTCCCGGTGAATATACATTTACAATCAAGGCCTGTAATGCTGACGGAATTTGGTCAACTCAGGGAACATCCATTTCCATCATAGTACTGCCTCCTTTCTGGAAAACCTGGTGGGCTTATGTTCTGTATTCTTTGTTAATAGCAGGATTGTTGTACCTGGTCAGGGAGTACAGTTTGACGCGGGCAAGGCTTCAGAACAAAGCCCTTTTGGAACGCGTTCAGCGGGAAAAGGATGCTGAAATAAACAATCTAAAAATCAAATTTTTCATCAATATTTCGCACGAAATCCGGACCCCACTTTCTCTCATTTTGGCCCCACTCGAGAAACTGGTACGATCGGCCGAGCCTTCACAAGAAATAAAAAGAAACCTGGATATCATGTACGGCAACGCCTTGCGGTTGTTTAACCTGATCAACCAACTACTCGATTTCAGAAAAATTGAGACAGGAAATGTGCATCTAAACGTGGCCCTCTATGACGTAATTGCTGTGACAAACGAGATAAAAAGGGCATTTGGCGACAGTGCATCCCGTAAAGACATTGAATTGACTGTTGAATCTAATGTTAAATCATTGGAGATCTGGTTGGATCCTGATAGTTTTGAAAAAATAATGTACAATCTGCTTAGCAATGCCTTGAAGTTTACACCTTCTGGAGGGAAAGTGCAAATTCTTATCAATCAATTAAATGATGGTAGTTTGTGTGAGATTATTGTTCGAGACAACGGGATAGGAGTTGCTTCAGATAAATTGGAAAAACTGTTCGACAGATTCTACCAGGTTGACTCTAAAAGCTTTGTAAAGCATGATAATATTGGCTCGGGTATTGGGCTGTCAATTGTGAAGAACCTGGTTGAACTGCACAAAGGAGACATAACGGTTGAAAGTATTTCTGGTGAATACACACTCTTTAGAATTGTTTTTAAATCAGGCAAACAACATCTGGAAAACAATAATAATATCACAATTGCCGAAGAACCAATTCCTTTCTCTGTCAATATTCGTAACACTGGTCCGGAAATCGAAATCACTGAACCTGCCGAACTCCAGCAAGCGCAGGAATCAAAAAACAAAATCCGGATACTGATTGTAGAAGACAATCCGGAAATCAGATATTATCTGAAGCAGTCGTTGCATATGACTTATGAAATTCTCGAGGCATCGAACGGAAAAGCAGGATACAAACAAGCATTGCAACACATCCCGGATTTGGTTATTACTGACGTGATGATGCCTGAAATGGATGGAATTGAGCTTTGTAAAGTTCTTAAAAATGAGCTTTTGACGATGCACATTCCAATCATTATCCTTAGTGCCAAAAGTACGATTGAAGATACTCTGGAAGGCTTGGAAACGGGCGCTGACGATTACGTTCCAAAGCCTTTTAATGAACAGATTTTAGTTGCCAAGATCAAAACATTACTCGCAAACAGGCAGAAACTGATTGAGAAATTTCAGGTTCACCAATACAAAGAATCAGAAAGCGAGGAGTATAATTCATTGAACTTCGATGATCCATTTGTCGACAGGCTTGTTGATTTTATCACGACAAACCTGTCGGATGAAGAATTATCCAACGAAAAAATTGAGCATCATTTTAAAACCAATAAAATGCAGCTTTACAGAAAGCTCAAGGCCGTGACCGGCTGGTCTGTGAACAACCTGATTCGTGAAATTAAAATCAGAGAAGCCATGCGTTTGCTGAAGGATTCAGAATTGAACATTTCCGAAATAGCATACAACCTTGGATTTTCAGATCCATTATATTTCAGTAAGTATTTCAAGAAGGAGGTAGGCGTTGCCCCCCAGCAATACCGCAAACAAAATTAATGTTCACCCATCTATCAATCTACTAAATCAGTTTTTCCTTCAATCTCCCTCTTCTACCACAAATCTTTCCTTAACTCCAAACTCTAAGTACTCCAAACTCCAAGTACTCTTCCTAGTATCCCCATCCTTTCATAATCTCCAAATCCTCCTTCACGCATGCCAGCGGTTCTTTCCCCTGGTAAGATTCCTGCTCGATGATAAAGACCTTGGTACCGCCAGTTTTACGGCAGATTTCCAAGACCTCTTTGACAGGAATAATGCCTTTGCCAAGGATGGCACTTTCATATTTCTCATTGGTGTTGACACCAATTTCGTCTTTTACATGGATCAGCTCAAATTTACCTGGATACTGACCTATAACGTCCAGAGCTTTGGCTCCACCAATGTACATGTTGCCGATATCCAGTTGCATCACAACTTTTTTGACATCCAGATTCTTCATCATGATATCAAAAAGCTTCTCTCCATTGAGCTTTTCAGTAAACTCGGCCCAATGGTTGTGGTACCCAAATTTCATGCCCGATTTTTGACACAGATCGCCACATTTGTTGAATACTTCAAGGTAGCCAAGCATGTCGTCATAAGTTTTTCGCATGGATTCGTCCATCCACGGACTAATCACATATTTCTGCCCCATGTAGGCCGCATCTTCAATGGTGTATTTCCAGGAATCCGAAAAATCTTTTTTGGCTGCATCCCAATGATTCTTGCCCATCACAGTATGACCACATGGCATCTTCAAACCCAGATCGGTCAGTATCTTTTTAAATTCTTGTGCACTGTAGCCATAGAATTTGCGGTCGATGTAATTGGCGTGCTCGACATGTTTGTAACCCATATTAGCGAGTTGCTTCAATGTTCCCAGCGGGTCTTTCTTCATATCATCCCTGACCGAATAAAGCTGAATGCCTATTATTTCATCGGATTTGGGTGCTGCAAAAGCAGCTCTTGACAGCAGTGTCGTTCCAGCCAAAAGGACTGCACTGTTCTGAAGGAATCTTCTACGCGATGTATTCATGGTAATTAATTTAAGGATATTGTTAATGTGCTAATGTGCTGATGTGCTGATTATAAGAACTTTCATCTTCCCAGTTTCAAATTTTCAAATTTTCCCATCTTCTCAACTCTCTACTTTTTAAAATTGGTGAAAACTCTGCGACACAAATTCCAGTACCGTTGGCAACGCTTCGCGCCAGTAGGTCCAGGTATGTCCGCCATCGCGGGTCCTGAATTCATGTGGAATCTCTTTTTTACGCATAGCGATGTGAACCAGGCAATTCCCTTCGTACAAAAAATCATCATCCCCACAATCGATGTACCATCTGACGGCTTTTTTCTGATCATCGGGCATCGCTTTGACAAGTTCAAGTGCGCTGTGCTTTGTAAAATAGGTGTTGAGATCTTCTTTAGGAATACCGGGATATTGCTTTTCCCAGCGGGTTGAAGCCTCTTCCATCGAAATAGGACCAACAGAAGCACTCAGCGGACAAGCCGACGAGAAAAGCTCCGGGTGATGCAAGGCATACATGAAAGTCCCTCCTCCACCCATGGAAAGGCCCGAAATGGCGCGGTACCTCTTGTCAGGCCTCGTGCGGTATGTCTTTTCCATGTATGGCATCATTTCCTGAAAGAAAAAATCTTCGTAGTTCCAGTCACCCTTCGGACTGTTAAAATATCCCCTTTGACCGGTATTGCCATCGGGCATAACGATGATCATTGCGGTGCATTTACCTTCCTGGATTGCCTTGTCAGTAATATTTTTAACCTCTCCAAACTGAATCCATCCACTCTGGTCATCTCCTGAACCATGCAATAAATATAATACCGGATAGCTCCGCTGGGATGTTTCATAATCTGGTGGCAGATAGATGGCGTATTTCCGATCCATTTTCAAGATCTTACTTGGCATGGAAAGGTTATCGAAAACTTTGCCGCCAGATTGTGAGAAAAGCATTGCCGGCAATAAAAACATTGAAATCAAAAACAGGAAGAATAATTTTCTCATAAGTTGGAGGAGTTTGATTTTTTATAGGTCTTAAATTTAGTGAAATAATTTACAGGCTCAATTCAAATCAAAAATATTTAATGAGCGATAGAATGCAACCCTCAGATGAGAACTTAGGATTCTTTGTACCTTAGCCTAATTTAGAATTAACTCCCAAAGGCAATTTGTTAGTGTATTTGCTTTATCCATTTAACCAAATCAAAGAACAAAGGGAGTATCAGTGTATTTGTAAGAATATTCCAATTAACCAACCATTTAAAATGATGAGCACTCGAGCGACAAAATTCTTTATTCCGTTTTTTGCAATGTTTACTTGTTTCATATGGATGAGCTGGAACAGTGATAGAAAAAATATTGATTCCCAATTATCCTCAGATAATAAATTGACCAATTCGGAAATAGAGCAGGGGTGGAAACTCTTGTTTGATGGAAGCACATTTAACGGATGGAGGGGGTTGGGAAGGGATCATGTTCCCAACGGTCTTTGGCTGATTGAGAAGGGACAAATTAAAAAAATAAAGAAAGGCGAAGTTTCCAAACTCCCTGATGGCCGACCCGAAGAGGGAGGAGATCTTGTCACCATTTCTACATTCGAAAATTTTGAATTATCCTTCGAATGGAAGATCAATAAGGGAGGTAACAGTGGCGTAAAATACAACGTTTCGGAGGAGATGTGTCAGGAAAATGGTTCAAAATACTCAGCTTTGGGATTTGAATATCAGTTATTGGATGATGGAGATGAGGCTTACAAAAGCAGCCTGAAACCTTCACAGTTTTCAGGTTCACTCTATGACTTGATTCCTGCAAAAGGCATAGTTCTAAAACCTTTGGGTGTATTCAATAAGAGCAAAATATTGGTCAATGGGAAACATGTTGAGCACTGGTTGAATGGTATTAAAGTGGTCGAATATGAATTTGGATCAAAAGAATTGGAGGAGGCTTATAAGGAAAGTAAGTTCCATAAAATTCCTGGTTTTCAGGAAAAGCGAAAAGCGCATATAGTTTTGCAGGACCATATCGAAGAAGCCTGGTTTAAAAACATAAAAATAAGGGAGTTCTAAGAATTGCTTCCGGCAAGTTTAGTTTAGAAGGTTGGTTAAATAAAATTGTAAAATAGTATTCAATGGATACAAGACAATCATTTATAAAAACCGGTCAGCGGGCCGATTTGATACTGTTTGCCATGGACAATGATTCTGCCTCTTTACTTCAGCCACTTATTTGAAATAGCCTGGTAAGTTCCATCTTTTTTTGCTGCGTCCAGGGCATCCTGCCATTGTTTGACCTTAGAATCAGGCGTACTTTTAGAAAAAGCGATGTAAAAATCCGATGACATTAATGCAATTGTTGGGTTTACCTTGCTGTATTGATATCCCAGACTTTTCAGGATGTCAGGGAAAGTGACACTGGTGCAAACGAAAGCATCAATCTTGCCTGAGATGAGTTTTTCTGTCATCACTGCCGGATTACTGTCTGAAACTAGATTTGAAAAGCCTTGATCTCTTAAGTATTGATCAGAAAACCAAGAGCTTACAGTGCCAATTGATTTTAATTTCTTTGCGTCCTGCAGCGAAGTTATAGTGATTCCTGATCCTGCTAATGTGTATAAATAGGTTGTGTTTGTTCCGATCGGCCCCACCCACTTAAACAAATCTTTCCGCAGATCGGTGCGGTCCATCGTGAAAAGGCAAAAGTTTGGATTGTTCAGTGCCAGTTCGTAACCATTGCTCCACAATGATAGTTTGATGTCGAAATAGGCATTGTTCCTTTTCATGATCTCCTTTGCAATTTCGGTTCCAAAACCTGTAATTTCGCCAAAGCTGTTGCGGTAAGTAATAGGTGGATATTGCTCAGTATAAACCTGCATGATATCAGGGGCATCAGTTGATTGCATATACTTCTGATACAGTGATTTCAAGACACCATTCGTCTTAATGTCATCAATCGCTTTCTGAAAATCAGTTACCACTGCATCGGGAATATTCTTGTTAAATGCAAAATAAATCAAATCCGTACGAATGGTTAGTTCTCCCATCACATCATAAATCGATTTCCCGAGAGAATTGAGAGCAGCCTCTGCCGTAATCTTGTCGGAGGGAAAAAGGTCTATTTCGCCTTTAAGCAATTTGTTGAAGGCATCCTTGTTGTCTGTACAATACACAAGATTTGTAAATCCTTTGCCGACAAGATATTGTTCGATTGCATAATCTTTCAGTGCTCCAATACGTGCCACTTTTTTTGCATCGTCGAGCGAGAAAAGTGCAACTTGTTTAAGGGAAGATGAATAGAACAACCAATCGATTGAAGCATACGGGCCTGCCCACTTGAATAAGTCTCTTCTCTCAGAATTCAGAACTGTGGAATAGAGGACTGTGTTGACATCATTTTGCAATTGTGCATAACCATCCTTCCATGCGAGTACCTTAGAGTCGAAAGGAACATTAAGCTGGGTGCAAATTTTCCGCAATAATTCGGGAGCCAGTCCGGTAAGAGCCCCATTCTCAGTATAATTAAGCGGCTTAAACTCCTCGGTAAGGAAGCTTAATCGATATTGGTAGGTGGTTTCACTGGTTTTATTGCAACTGTAGTTGGAAATTGCCACGAAAAAAATCAAGCCAATAAATATCCAACCGCCGGATGCAAGATGAGGCCGTTGGATATTTATTTTGTGTAATTTCTTAGTAAATATCATTCGTAAACCATTGAGTTTCATTTTTTAACTATAATAAATTAATCCTCAGTACTTAAGCGCTCGATGATGCCAAAATCTTCCAGTGTGGTCATGTCTCCTTTTACCTCTGTCCCGGCAGAAGTCAGTTTGAAATATGAAACCGATTCGATCGGGGAGCTGAAGAAGAGACTTTATCCCCATCCAGTCAGTCTGGC
>CAIRSO010000687.1 GCA_903881215.1 uncultured Bacteroidia bacterium | reverse complement strand
TTTAGCCTTTAGCCTTTAGCCTTTAACCTTTAGCCTTTAGCCTTTAGCCTTTAGACATCTATATGTCTCCAAGGATTAATTGCCTTTTAATTTAATTTCCAGTTTATTGATACCGGGATTAAGCCGGATGGCACGAGAAACAGCTTTGAGGATTCTTCCATTAATATTGACCTCTTCAATTGAAGCATTGTCTATGATGAACTCACCTGTCATTGTTGCAGGTAGTTCAATTGAATAGATTCTCATGTTGCTGTCAACGCAACGGTATATTCCTTTGATAGCCCCCCGAATTGTCGGTGTTTTGATGGTGCTGTATTTCAGGTCGCCCATTTGCGGATGGATTGAAACCACACCGAATCCCGGTGTTTTTGGCTGAATTCCCCAAAGCTGACGAGGGATGAGGTTGGCCGGAGTAGCACCCCAGGCATGATTCCAGTCGGAGTTTGGCTTGTATTTCATGTCCCATGCTTCCATGGCAATGGTTGACCCGGACCTTATCATGTTCCACCAGCTTCTATCGGTGGTAGAACGCATCAGGTCCAAAGCATATTGTCCTTCTCCCGACCTGTATAAGCCTTCGAGCAAATACTGCGAACCGTAAACGCTACAAGCCATCCCACGTGATTTGACAAAACTCACGACAGAGCTGAGGTATTGATCAGGAACCAATCCAAAGGCCAGGGCCAGCATGTTTGAGTGAAGGGAAGAATGCGTGGAGCCTTCACCATCCAGATATATTCCTTTGGATGCATCGAAAAGCTTTTGATTGATGGAGGCTTTCACCATTCTTGCCATCTTTTCGAAATAGGTAGCATCGGCATTCTTATTGAGCAAGCCTGCCAATTCGGCCATGATTTTCATGTTTTCATAAAAAAAACAGTTTACCACTGTATTGACCGGCATCATTTCGTGACCGTCGCGTTCTCCGGCAGCATTCACCAGTTTCCAGCCTGTATCTTTTTGTCCCGGAGGCCAGTCGACAATGTCTTTCAGGCGTTTGGTGGAGTCGTTAAATCCGATTTTTAGCATGTAGGTTCCGTTGACTTTTCCTGTCATCGTGCTGATAAGTCCGTCTTCCCGTGCCAGGTCGATCAGCGTTTTGGATTTAAGCTCATCGTAATATTTTTTCAGCAACGCGGTATTTCCTGAGTAGTAATAATCCTGGTAAACCATCATCGCTGTGTGAAGCAGCCACTCGGTTGGCCAGGTGGGATGGCTCATAAAATGTTCGATGGTATTTTGGGCCATGCCATATTCACGATCGGTGCAATAATGGCCCAATTGGTTGATGTAAGCATCTGCCTCGTAGGCGATTCGTTCACGGTCACCATCAATATAGATGCCTGTGAATGAGGTTGCTTTCATGCTGTATTTGCAGAGCTTCCAAACCTGATTGAGGACCGTATCAGAAGATGAAAAATCGCTCTGACTTTCGTTAAATGAGTAGAAATATGCTTTCTGGCGGAGATCGGAGGCAGTGATTGGCTGACTGGCATTATTGATTTCGACATAGCGAAATGGTGTGACTACATCGAAGGTGTCAGGAAGTAAAACAGCATCTTTGGATGTATTTCTTTTGTCAACAGGCAGTTTAAGAATATATTTTGTTTGAGAAGGTGAAACAGGCAGTTTAACCTCGGTAAATCGGATGGTTCCTCCTGGCTTGCGGTCGATGGCTCCGTTCAGCAACTTCTCTCCCAATGCCACGAGGAGGGTGTCGTTTTTTGCTGCTTTGTATTTTAGCTCCAAAGTTCCAAAGGCATCTTTGCCAAAATCGGCGAAATAGCTTTCGCCGGCTGTTTTGGTCAGTTTAACCGGAGCAATCCGCTCAATCTGGAATACTTTAGGCGAAGGTGGCGGATTCAGCGCATTTCCGGCGTCGGAGATGCAAAAAAGTAAAGAAATTAATAAAAATTTTTTCATGAGTGTAAGGTTTCAACTATTCAAAATCTATCGATTATTCTGACATAAATCTCCAGGAGACTTTACCGATATTGTCTGGTTTTCCTTTTTCTACCAGGGAAACATTGCCTGCTAATTTACCCTTTTTGCCGGAAGAAACAGTCATTGTTCGCCAGGAGAAATCCCCATTTTCGTAATTAAATGTTTCACCGTCATCGTCATAAAGTCGGTAGTTTCCCGGTAGTGAGCCGTAATACCGAATTTCGAGGTCGAATTTTTCTCTGGATGCGGGTGCACGCAGCATTGGTGGCATCATCGGAACTATACCGCCATCTTTGACGAACACCGGGATTTTGTCCAATCCGGCTGAAACCTTGATTACTTCGCCATCGCCGGCATACTTTCCAGTGTAGAAATCGTACCATTTTCCATTTGGGAGGATCACCGAGCGTTCAGATTGCCCCTTGAAAAGTGGGGCAACAAGCAGATATTCACCCGCCATGTACTGGTCTTTGACCTCTTTATTGACAGCTTCCAGGTATGGGTTCTCACTTAAATTGGCATTTTTCAGTTCTGAGGACTGTTTGCTTCCGAAACCTGCCTCCAGGTTCATGGCGCGGAAGGGAGGAGTACCTTCATAATGATATTTAGCAAATTCTGAGTAGAAATAGGGCATAAGCTGCATTCTTAGCAAGGCAATTGCCTTCACTTCTTTTTCGACCTCAGGGAATGACCATGGTTTTGTGCCATCCGACCATGCGTTGATCATGGCCATTGGGGAAAAGCAGACGGTTTGCATCCGGCGTACCCATTCTTCGCCGGTCTTGGAACCGCGCACCTCAGGGGTCCATAGAACTCCGGCAAAGCTGCTATTGATCAATGCAGTGATAAAATCTTCGTGGCTGTAGTAATCGTTGTAAATGACATACGGGAATGAGGAGCCTCCTGCATTGGAGCCCCTTACGAGTCCGAAGGTCCGTTTGTTTTGCTGGTGATATATGTCGGAGGTCATCTTTTGCAACAGCAATCCATAAGTTTGTCTCATCTGTTCGGCACTATTTCCGGAAGGGAAGGTGGCAACATCTGGCCACAGCCAGCGATCGTATCCATCGCATTCATCCACTTTATAGCCACTCACTCCAATGTCGACCTGGTCTTTGCTCATTTGTCCTACCATAATTTTTTGTGCCTCGGGCAAGGTGAGGTCAGCGACTGCTCCGCCCCAAACGGTATGGGAACCGGTGAGTGGTTTTATTTGTGAATAGATAGGTGATTCAGGCGCAACGTAAGGATTGGTCCAGAGGTTGAGACGGATTCCCATTGC
Organism: uncultured Bacteroidia bacterium; assembly: GCA_903881215.1. Lineage (GTDB taxonomy): Bacteria > Bacteroidota > Bacteroidia > Bacteroidales > Prolixibacteraceae > CAINVV01. The sequence goes on along the minus strand of CAIRSO010000687.1, from coordinate 6,009 downwards.
TTTCATGGTTTTCACGAAACCTGCAGGATCCGGAAAGCGGGTTTTGTCCCATTCGAAGGTGCATGGATAAGATTTGCTTTGCCAGCCGGGTTCAAGTCCGATGAAATCGAGTGGATATCCTTTTTCAGCGAATGCTTTCGCTTCGTCAATAACCTGGTCGGCGGTATACAGCGATTTGACCCTTTGGGTAAAGCCTAGTCCCCAGCGGGGAGGCAGGCATCCACCTCCGTTGAAAAGATTGAACCGTCTGACAACATCAAGCGGAGTCGGACCTGCAAAAATGAAAACCTCCGTTCCGGTAGTTGGAACGACCATCTCCACAGCATCGGAATAAGGTTGGGCACTCCATTTTTTGTCGGTATTTCGGTCGAGGGGAACAGGTGCTTCCGGACTATCGCGTCTCACTGCTGTTCCTGCATAGACTGTGATGTAACGCGCGCTATTGACAAAGACCCCGTATCCCTGGTCGGAGATATAGAAAGGTACCGGAGCATGCGTACGGCCATTGTCTGTGCCACCATAATGGTCGACATGCAGCAGGAGAATTTTTCCACGCTGCTGAACTGTTTTGAAATTTAGTCCGAAGCCATAGAGTTGCTCCCCTTTTACCAGTGGAAATCTCAGGTAGGTTTTACCATCAGCAAGTGTCCCAGCGATACTTGATTCCTGCAAAGGGAATGCGGCCTTGCCCAATCTAGTCAAAGCATTAATATTTGGCTGAACACCCGCTGCTTTTAGTAAATCGAATTTGTCAGGAACGCCGATAACTGATTTCCAGATTCCCGGAGCGATTTCTGTCCAGATCGGATTCTGGGCTTTGAGGGAGACCGATCCCAATAGAAAAACCAGGAACAGATTGGTTAGTAATCTTATGTGCATGGTGTCGTTTTTTAGATGAAAGAACAATGATGCAGACACGGTAGTTATTTAACCGCAGAGAACCGCAAAGATTTTCGCAGAGGACCGCAAAGAAATTCTGAAATGTCATCTCTGGGGCTTTTTGCGCCTTCTTTGCGGCTCTCTGCGGTTATTTTTTTGAATACAAATCATACAAAAAGGAAGCAATTTTCTCTGCAAAATCGCCGTAAAATTTGACCGGCGTGTGTTCACCTCCTTCGATAGTAACCAATTGGTTTTTTATCCTGACGGATTCCAGCTCTTTTTGTAATCGCACTGAGTTTTCAAAAGGGACAAGTTTGTCGGCAGTACCATGAACAATAATGGTTGGAGGATCCTGACTGTCAATGGTCGAGAATATGTAGTCTGGCTCCGGACTTCCCCACAAATCGACCAAACCGATGATACCACTTTTATCCCATTTCTCTCCTGTCGTTTGGTCTTTGTAGCAGAAATTGACTGCCAGCATTCCACCGGCAGAACCTCCGCCAACAATGATTTTTTTTGAATCAATTTTCAACTGTTTTTGATTTGAGCGGATCCAGTTCAAACCTTTCATGGCGTCGGAAAGGGCATCGGTCATGGTTCCTTTTTTATCATCTTTCGGAGCCGTTCTTACACGGTAATTGATCGAGACACAGACATATCCTCGCTGTGCAAAATCGTTGGCCAGTTTGACAATATAACTCTGGGTTTTATCGTTTCCGGGTCTGAAACCTCCTCCATGAAACCAGAGAATTACAGGTCTGTTTTTGGCTTTGTCGCCTTCGGGGGAATAGACATCAAGTAATAGTTTCTCGGTTTTGCCTTCGAAATTGGTTGACTCGCCAAACTCGATGTCCTTTTGAATGACGACTTTTTCAAAGAATGGATGAAGGTATCTGACGGGATCTTTTGCATGAAGTGATGCAGAGAATAGGAGCAGCAGCAAGAATGTTGAAATTGAGAGAACTCCCTGGACCCTTCGGCTCCGCTCAGGGACAGGAGAGCGTTTAGCGATGGAAGGGACTCCCTGGACTCTTCGGCTCCGCTCAGGGACAGGTGCTGGATGGAGATTGGGAGATTCAGTAATTGTCATTATTGGTTGTTTATTTTGTTTATATTCAATTAATTAAAATTCAGGTGGTATGTTTTACCGGGAGTGGTTGTCCATTCGTACAATTTTCCTTTGGTAAGAGGTAAATCGACCGGTGTGGATTTGCTATTGTTTTCGAAGACCACCGGATCCGGTTGTTGCATGAGTGGATTGCTATTCTTGCCTGAGGCAATTTTCAGATCAGCCTCTTTACAAACGGCAATTCCTGCCACTTTGATCCGGCATTGGCCTCCAACTTTTGAAACGATTGTGGCTTCCATAAGTTTCCCTTTTTGCCATTTCATGTCGACTACAAAACCACCTCGCGTGACCAGTCCCTTAATTTCACCGGTTGGCCATTCTGCCGGAAGAGCCGGAAGCAGATGAATATATCCTTCGTGACTCTGTACCAGCATTTCGGCAATACCTGCAGTTCCTCCAAAATTTCCATCGATCTGAAATGGTGGACATGAGCAAAAGAGGTTAGGGTAGGAGCCACCACCGCCTTTTTTATCGGATTTTGAACCGATGTACTGCAGTCCATCTTTCAGGATTTTCAGGGCATGGTCCCCATCTTTCAATCTAGCCCACCAGTTCACTTTCCATGCCATGGACCAGCCGGTGCTCACATCGCCACGATGAATCAAAGTTTGTTTTGCCGCTTTTGCAAGCTCCGGTGTGTATTCAGGGGTGATCATATTTCCAGGATACAGGCTAAAAAGATGTGAAATATGCCTGTGCGTGTCTTTGGGATCGTCCCAGTCTTTGAACCATTCCTGGATTTGACCGTATTGGCCGATATGGAATGGATAGAGTTTTGGAATGGCTTTTTCAAGCCGTATGGCAAATTCGGGATCTGTCTTAAGCTCATGGGATGCCTGCAAACAGTTGGAGAACAGCTCGCGAATGATTGACATATCCATCGTTGAAGCCATGGAAATTTCGTAGACTTTTCCATCTACTTTGAAAGTATTCTCCGGCGAAGATCCCGGATTGGTCACCAAAAGTCCGTTTTTGTCTTCGACCAGCCAGGCAAGGCAAAATTCGGCAGCCCCTTTCATCAGCGGCCATGCCTGTTTCTCCAAAAAGAGCTTATCGCCGGTATATTGGTAATGCTCCCAGAGATGACGGCTAAACCAGGCTCCCGCCATTGGCCACGCCGACCAGCGTGGTGCACCGCGTGGATCCCAGTCCTCCCCTCCGGCAGGTGAAGTCTTGGCCCAGATATCAGAATTGTGGTGGACAAGCCAACCCGACTGAATGCCGTAATTAATTTTGGCTGTCTGTGCGCCGTTCACGGCCAATTCTTTCAAAAAGCTTAATAGTGGCTCATGGCATTCCGAAAGGTTGGTCTGCTCTGCAGGCCAGTAATTCATCTCCGTGTTGATGTTGGTGGTGTAGTTACTTCCCCAGGGGGGCTGAACGAGTTGGTTCCAGATTCCTTGAAGGTTGGTTGGCGGTGTCCCCGGTCTGGAAGAAGCGATCATCAGATACCGGCCGTATTGGAAATATAGTGACACCAAGCCATTGTCGGATTGGCCTTTGTTGTAGTCAAGCATTCTTTCGTCTGTTGGAACATCCGATTTTTGCGTTCCCAAATTGAGGTCTACCCTTTGAAATAAATTTCGGTAATCCTTCAAATGCCTGGTGCGTAATTCCTGGTAAGAGTAGGCATTAGCCTCAGAAAGTTTCTGTTTGGCTATCACAGCAGGATCTTTGCCCTCTTTGCCGGGAGATTTGTCGAACCCATTGAAACTGGTAGCCTCTGTCATTAAAAGTACCACTTCATCTGCATTTTTTATGCCGATGGAATTATCGGAAGATACCATTTCACCACCTTTTGCGATGAGTTTGAGATGAATTTCAAAGGTCATTCCTTCGCCTCCAGGTTCGTCGTAGACAATTTGCTGTGGTTCATCGTTGCGATGGGCCACATATTTAGGCGCCTTGCCGGAGAGAATCAATAGATCTGGCGCTGCTACCCGAACGTTATACCGAAGTTTGGATGTCAGAGATGCCTCGAAAGAAATTTTCCTGCCCAAAGAGGCAGATAATTTTACTGCCATGGCCTGATCCGGAAAACTGACAAATGATTCACGTTTGTATGTCACCTGCTCCTTGGTAAATACTACCGTGGAAAGCGCATTATCGAGGTTCAGACTCCGTTTATAATCCTGGACAAGCGTATCAGCGAAGGCGTATTTGAGGACCAGGTCTCCCAGGGGAAGATACCTGGCCGAATAAGGACCGTGCATGCCTTTCCAAAGGGTTGCTGCCTGACCATAATCGCCATCAAAAATCGCTTCTCTCACTTTTGGAAGAATTTCCGGTCCCCTGGCTTTGTTGCCGGGAATGGGCGATCCCGACCAGAGGGTATGATCATTGAGGGCATAGTGCTCGCTGTTGATGCCCCCGAAAACCATTGCGCCGGTTGTGCCGTTTCCCAGGGGCAGGGCTTCTTCCCAAATTTTGGCGGGTTGATTGTACCAAAGCTCTAGAGCTCCGGTTTTCATTTTCTTAGTCTCACCCGACTTAACGGCAGAAATGAGACCTTTTATCGTTACTCTAATTACTGAAGCTACCGCGTCAGGAGCTTTTTCCGGAACCAGGATAATCATTCCTGATGGAGAGTTTGTCGTCTTTAAGGATGTGCCATCTGCCAGCAAAGTTGCGGAAATGGCTGTTTTCTCCAATCCGGGAATGACAAGTTGACCATCTTTTGGCCAATCGAAGACTGAGAAATAAAGAACGCTATTCCCTTTTATCTCTTTTTTGGTGCAACGGCCCCAGGGCATAATCCCAAGGGGGGAAGCATGAGTAGCATAAATAGCTTCTCCATTGACCTTCATCCAGGAACCTACAGCTTTTAGTCTGTCGATGCTGGGCTGAGGAATCTGGCCAAGTGCATCCGGACCGACGTTGAGAAGGTAATTGCCCCCTTTCGAAGCGATGTCGCAAAGGTTTCGGATAAGTGTTTCCGGTGATTTCCACTTGTCGTCGTTGGTTCGGTAACCCCAGGTGCCATTCATGGTCATGCAGGTCTCCCAGTCTTTGCCATCCACCTCGTCGGCACCCGGAATTTTTTGCTCAGGCGTGCCGGTATCACCAGGGAAATTGGGGCGTTTGAGCCGGTCGTTGGTGATAATATTCGGTTGCAATTTCAGCAATTCTTTTAGTTTCAAGGCATTCTCATCAGTCATGTTTGTAGGAGTGTCCCACCATAGGACTGCCACTTCGCCATAATTGGTCATCAATTCTTTCACCTGCGGTATGGCGACTCTATTCATATATTCATCCATGGTAGATGTTATTTGAGCCGGGTCCCAATGGCCCTTGTTCGCTGCGGTAAAAGCGTCTATTCTGGCTGAATCCGGGTTTTCCCATCCTTCTATGGCTACTTTGCGAGCGACCGCACCGCCCGGATTGTTCCAATCCTGCGCCTGAGAATAGTAAAATCCGAGTTTTATTTTGTGCTTTTTGCAGGCTTTGGCCAGAGCTTCGAGCACATCTTTTTTATAGGGAGTAAAGTCGACAATGTTGAATTTGCTGGCATTGGACTTGAACATGGCAAATCCATCGTGGTGTTTGGAGGTAATGACGATGTATTTCATCCCTGCCTCTTTGGCCAGGAGGACCCAAGATTCCGGATCATACTTAACAGGATTGAAGGTTGAGGCAGCTTGCTGGTATTCGGCAACCGGGATTTTGCATCGGTTCATGATCCACTCTGCACCACCTCTTTTCTGTTCGTTGCCGTGGTATACTCCACCCCAGACTGCATAGGGACCCCAGTGGATAAACAGGCCAAAGCGGGCTTCGCGCCACCACTGCATCCTTTTGTCGCGGGCTTCTTTTGACTCCTGCGCAAGCGAAATTTGCAAAAAGAACAAAGTCAATAGTCCAAAAATTAATACCTTTTTCATACTATAATAATTTGTTTTTTAAAGGTAGTATGGAACTCCATGTTGCATAAATTATTATCATTTTCTTGGGTGTTGTGAAGCAACATGTTCGTTTCATTTTTCTTTATTAGATTT
>CAIRSO010000686.1 GCA_903881215.1 uncultured Bacteroidia bacterium | reverse complement strand
TACCGCCAAATCGTTTATTCCAACGATCAGTTTACTGCGCTTGGAAACTATACCTCTTATGAAGACTACCTTGGGCTAAGGCCTGGAGAACTTGTAAAGTGCGGTCATGCATTTGAATCCGATTCAGGCTGCGGTACGACCCGCTTTTGTGCAACCTGCGGTGCGGTGAGTGCAATTCTCTCGAGTATCAATGGATTAAAAGATGTGCAGGAATGCCATATTGAACGGGGAAACGGGGTTCTACCCTTGAACTTAAGGGTATGGACCACCCCGGTGGAATTGAATGAAGAAAAATTTGTGATATTTACAGTTCAGGATATCTCTCTTGAAAAAGAAAATTCCAGGCTGTTGGAACAAGTGCAGAAATTAGCCATCATGGATCCGCTGACGGAAATTTATAACCGCAGAATATTCTTTGATGTGGCCAATCGTGAAATTGTCCGATCCATTCGTTACCATAATCCATTTTCGGTGGTGATGATTGATCTTGACCGCCTCAAACAAGTCAACGATACCTATGGTCATCCGGCGGGTGATGCGGTCCTTAAAGAAGCGGTTAAGATTATTAAAAGTAATTTGCGCGAGATTGACACCTTCGCGCGTTATGGCGGCGATGAGTTTATCGTTTTGTTACCCGAGACTGGTCAGGTCGGTGGACAAAAAGTGGCTGATCGTATTATGGCGGCTGGTGATTTAACCCTGTATACGTTCAAGGATTTCGAAATTCCTGTCGCTTTTTCTGCCGGAGTGGCTGAATTTGATTTCGACGGCGATCATGATATTGATGATGTCATCACGCGTGCTGATAGAGAGTTATACATCACCAAACATCGGAGAAAACAAGTCCAACTGGATTAACCTAAATTATCAATAGATTATTAAGGAGAAAAGAGATGTCGTTTTATTCGTGGAAACAAGAATACTCTGTTGGGAATGACCTCATGGATAAGCAGCATCAGGTTTTGATCGAAATGATTAACAAAATGCATGACTCAATGAAAATCGGTAAGGGTAGCGTCGAAGCTGGAAATATTGTCACTGAAATGATTGATTATTCTGTAATGCACTTCGCGGCTGAAGAAGAACTGATGAAAAAAGTTCAATATTCAGGGTTGAATGCTCATCTCAAGGAACACAATGCTTTCATGACAAAAGCAGCAGATTTTCAAAAACAAATTGATAAAGGTTCATTCACATTGAGTATGGATATTATAAATTTCCTGCGCGATTGGTTAACCGATCACATTCTGGTGAATGATAAGGCCTATTCGAAGTTTGTCGGTAAATAGTTTTCTATTCACATAAAATTGTGAGTAAAAGCTATGGATACTAATTTGAGATAATTAATATCAAATAATTGTCCACTAGGTTATTTGTTGTTATGCTATGAACATAGAGAAAGGATAATGGTATGGCTTTTTACGAGTGGCAGGATAGCTTTTCAGTAGGTGTAAAGGAAATGGATGATCAACATAAAAAATTGGTTGGCATCTTGAACCATCTGCATGATGCGATGAAGGCAGGTCAGGCGTCAAAGGAAATTAGTTTGATTATTGATGACATGGTTGAATATACAAAGTTTCATTTTAGCGCTGAAGAAAAACTGATGGAAGCCAAAAAGTATATCGGTTTGGCTTCAC
>CAIRSO010000685.1 GCA_903881215.1 uncultured Bacteroidia bacterium | reverse complement strand
CTCTGCCAAGCCTGAAAGTTTTTTCCATTCAGGGCTGTTCCTGAAGGCATCCCAATGAGCATCATGCGCCACCATATCTGCAAAAGTAGTCATGTACATCAGATTTGGCATAGTGCTTCCTGAGATTACTTCAGCATAGAAAAGAGCATTGAAATCCAGGCTTTTAAACAGTGCAACTTCGCCTCCCTGGTTGAACATCTCCACTTTTTTACGGTAGAGGTTTTCGGTTCCACCCTCATAACTTCTTAGTTCATAGATTCTTTGAGATGGAGGTGTAGTGAAGGAAGGGATCGCATAATTTGGATTAAGTGAAAAAGCTTTTAGTAAAATAGACTCTTTTCTCACATAAGGAACCTGGTCAAATGGAGCACCAAGAAATCCCATACCATCCTTCTGATATACTGCGTCGTTGTCCAATACTTCCATTGTTTTGGCAAAATGATCAAGTGATGTAAACGGAATCCAGACATAGACATATTTTCCGAAAAAAGCAGTGTCGCTTTCAATGGGTTTGAAAACACCGGCTTTCTTAATCCCTGCCCGATGCAATGCAGGCAAATAAGCTGTCTTTAGAAAATTGTCGACTTTCTCTTCCTGAATTTTGCCTTTTATTTTATACACCTGAATCTGGTAGTAATCCCTTGATTTTGCCGAACCCGCATTGGAGAGGAAAGTGATAAAAAAGGCAATCAGAATTAATGATAGAATAGAGGATTTGTGAAGCTGCTTCATTTTTTTTTGTTTATAAATTGTTGTTAATGGTCAAACGGAATATTCAATGATAAAATTAACAATTTATCCATACGATTATCTCAATACTCTGATAAAATTGGGAAATGTTAAAATATGTTATTAAACATAAATGGTCTGTTGGTAATTGTATTTCAATATAAGTACGAAATACTTTTATAAATTTGTGTAGACTTGCAAAAGGTGCTTACTGAAAGAGAATTTTAGAAAAAATGCAATCAGAAATTTATAGAAAATACCCAAAGCATTATGTCGCTGTAGACTGCTCTATCTTTGGATATGAGGCTTCTGAGCTTAAACTGTTGCTTTATCCACGTGGATTTGAGCCTGAGCAGGGGAAATGGTCATTGATGGGGGGATTTGTCCAGGAGGATGAATCGCTGGACAATGCTGCCAGAAGGGTACTGTTGCAAACAACAGGATTGCATGACATTTTTTTAGAGCAAGCCACCGCATTTTCACTCCCAGGAAGGGATCCGGGGTCCAGAGTAATCAGTATGACCTTCGTTGCGCTCGTTCGGATAGATCTATATGACAAAGAGTTGGTTGAAGAGTCGGGAGCAAAATGGTGGCCGGTAACCAGATTGCCTGAATTGATATTTGACCACAAGGAAATGGTTCAAAATGCATTGGCATTACTCCAGCAAAATGCCATGATCAATTTGATTGGGAAGGAACTGCTACCTGAAATGTTTACCCTTACACAATTGAGAAACCTATATGAAGCGATCTTCCAGAAGACATTTGACCCTGGAAATTTCCGTAAGAAAGTACTTTCACTTGAAGCCATAGAACGGTTGAATAAGAAAAATACAGCCGGATCAAAGAAGGGGGCTTTTTACTATCGATTTAAAAAAACCGAAAGTGGATCTCAAATGGAGAGAATCATGAAATTTCCCACCCTTGTAAATGGATATTGAATGCTTGGTGAGTTATTATGCAAATTTCATTTTTTCCTCGTTCCGGAAATAGTGAAATTTAATTTATTTTCCGGATTGCCCGCCTGAACCACCATGGTGCCGGATAATGCATCTAACCCATTGAACTGAATCCGGTATTCGAAATATATTCCATTCCCGGGTTTCCCGAATCCAGGTTCTGTGATGATATAACCTGATCCCTCTTCCCTGATATTCCAATTTTTTATCCAATCAGCCCCAAAATTTAATTCATAATCGCGTTCATAGTTTTTAGGAATCTCCTGGTTTTTTAAAGTGCTTGAAACCAATTCACGTTGGACTTGCCATTTACCTTCCAGCTTTTGTGAACCAATCTTAATCTCAACAATTGTCAGCTTACCTTTGCCTGCTAATTTCATTGTACCACTTAAAATTTGAGGCTGTTTTCCTGCCACCGGATTAGGGATTTCAACTTCCACTCTTTTCGGACACCCGGCATCGACATATCCCAGAGCTGTGCAGCTAAATTCCATTTCGCCGTCTTTATCGGTCTTCCCTTTCCACATTTCCTTGTGGACCGGATTGGATGTGACAAATCTCACGTTTAGGTTTCCCAGATTTTGCTGCTTTGCTTTTTGATTGGACTCATCATTCCTGACAACTACCTTGATGGGATATTCGGTATTTAATCCCGACTGCATGCGACATAACAAGTCGTACAGTTTGCTCATGGAATCCATTCTTAGTTCTTTCATCAGCCGTTTAAAAACCTGGATCTCGTCCAGGGTGTGAACGATACTAGCCAGTTGATTTCCTGAGATATCATCCATCAATTTTTGATTCAAGCCACCCAGACCGGTATTCACATGACCGGGCATTACCTTTTCCATATAGGTTGCTATCACCGTTTGATCATTCCAGAATTCCCATGCGTAGTCGTGAAGGAAATTTTCAATGGCGCCGTTTGCCTCTGATGGTTTACCGGGCAGCTTCGTTACTTTCTTCAGGTTCTTGTACCACCAGACCGAATTTATTTTAAGGTTGGCAACCTTTTCCTTGTAATAAAGATCATAAGCTTTTTGGTAAAGGGCATACCTGCCTTCAATAGCTGTGGTAACAAATTTATTGAGAGAATAGTCGATGGCAAAAATGCCAACAAACGCTGTATTGATGGCAGTTGTGTTAAAATATTTACCCACTGAATAGTTCCCCAGATTTTTAGTAAGCTCCAATACTGCCTTGTCTTTTTTCCCATCACTAAAATCAATGACAGCCTGAACCAGTGCAAATCCCAGACCTGCCTCCGTTGCAATTTCATTCAAGCCCTGCAAATCTCCAACTTCCATCACATTCTCGACGAATGAAGAAGTGGCACTAGCCACACCAAACCATTCATTTACGAAATTCCAACCCTCTATCAACCCTTCTTTGGTACCACCACTCATGCTGTGGCTTTTGAGTACTTCTGCCACTTTCCCTTCTTCCATAATTGCTCCATCAGGGAAGAGAACTGTTTGAATGGTCATCAGTGGACCGCGTGAAATCTTATCGGTAATCATACCTGGTGCAAAGACAGACAAGTGTGGAGAATAAATGGTTAATTGCTGCTTTTGTTCGTCAATCACAAAAGGTATCGGGTTCCATGTTTTGTTCTTTTCATTGAACCAGAGACAGGTAAGTGCATTGGAAGCTTTAATCCCGGCTGGTAGAAGTGCTGGATTGTATTTTAAGACAATCTCAACAAATCCGTCGAAGGTTGTCGTGTTGGTAATAGTTACATCATAGACATCCAATAGTTTTAAGCCGCTGATATTTTGAGGTATACCTGTCACAGAACTGATACTTAACTTTTGTTCTGTATCGATCAAACCATATGGAACATTTACTTTTATGTTGTCTTTGTAACTGAGCGTGTGGTCGCTTTCGCCATTGATTTTATTTTCTACCAGCACCTTTTTGCGAATCTCCTGATCGGGTGTAAACATTGGGAGAAGCAGTACGAGAGATATACCAATTATGGCAAGAAGACCAACGGCGATTAATAATTTTCTCCAGATCCTTGAATTGGTTGATGTCGCAATTGATCGGGGTTCAATTACTTTACCTGAGGGCTTTTTTTTTTGCTCAACAGGTTGATCCGGTTGAGAGGGTGACAGGGGTTGATTTCCCGATACTGCTGTGCCGCAGGAAACGCAAAATTTGACACCAGTGTTAATCACAGCTCCACAGGTTTTGCATTGCGGGGTAACAATCGTTGGAGGCTCCGGATTGGAAACTTCCCGCAAAACAGGATGGCCGCATTTGCTGCAGAATTTGGTCTGTTCCTGAATGGGAGAGCCACATTGGAGACACAAGTTGCCTAAAGTGTTTTTTTGCATATCCCTGGAAACAGGGAATGGGCTGGTTCTTTTCTTCTTGTTTCTTTTTCGCAAAACCAAAATAGTCAAACCAAGAATTAGCACTATACCAGGGAGGAGATACCAGAAGAATGAAAAATCAGTAGGAGCATCTTTTACTGCAACTGCAGACTGCACAATATTTTTTACTGGCTTGGGCATGTTCGGGGCTGCTATTTTCTCGAAGCGAATCCATTCTGTCTGTTCAATGGCTATTAAATCTGCCCGACCGGGGAGGCTGATTCCCTGAGCATTAGCGACAGACACCTGTCCGGCTTCTACCGTTACCAATTTTCTGCTTACCTTTGACATAAGGCTGACACTTCCTTCAATGACCTTTAATTTTATTGCCTCCCCTGCAGATTCAAGGGTAATTGTCGCCCCTGTTATTTTGAGTTCAGCATACCTCATATCAATCACAACCATTTCATCAGCAGAACCTTTTACAACATTGGCCATAATTGTTCCTGCCAACAATTTAACGACCATCGTATTTCCCTTCTTTGGCTGCAAGATGATCTCGCTTTTTGCTTTAGCTACGACGGTGGCAAAATTGGCTAAATTGAGAATGGCATAACTGTCTTCTCCGGTACGTACCTGATCCCCTCCAAACAGCACTTTCTCTTTTTGAGCAGGAGCCCAGTCGGGGGATTTTGATGGCTGAAGAACACTAACTTGTCCTGAAAATGTGTTGAATCGGGCACCGCTTTCAAGAGCTCCATTCTTTGAGCCATTCATCATTTTGTTTATTTGAGCATGACTCAAAGTCGTTACCGCGATGAATAAAAAAAACACCAAAAATGATTTTTTCATAATCCTATGGAGGTTCATTTTCAAACAAATACTTGTTTGGGAAATATTATTGTACGTATAAAAAGCTGTGAATAAGCAAAGTTAGTTGCCTTTATTCTTGACTGACAGAACATTGCGATTAATGATCGACATGTAATTGGTCAGTGTAATATACCTGTTGGCGACTGGTGCGATTAGGATCTTTCCGCTACCGGTAAATGTGTTTACAATTCCTTCTCCGGATATCCACGAACTGAACAATCCTTTGGCTGCTTTGGCTACTGAAAGGTTGATTCCGGCTGTTCTGGCTATTGCAAAAGACCCGTCAACCACAAACTTCTCATTTTGCAATTCAATTTCTTCTAATGGTCCGTTCGAGATAATGACAACTTTGCCATATCCCGCTACCCTGGTTTGAAAGAAACCTTCGCCGGAAAACAAACCTGAGATCGCCTTGTTGGTATATATTCCAATCTCGACACCCATTTCTGAAGCGTAGTAGGCACCCTTGTCAAGGATCCACTCATCACCATGAAGATCCAGTATGGTAAATTCGCCAAAAGTGGGTTCCATGTAAACTGTACCACTGCCTTTGATCACGGGTTTAACTGCTTGTTCTTTTGTCACCATTGATTTAAAGAATCCTCCTACAGAAGGCAAATGCGCCTCTATTTCCAAGTTCCCACGCATGTAATACATTCCTCCGGATTCGTAACGGAAGGCACTGTTTTGCACATCTGCACGTATCATTTTCAGGTACTCTTTTTTTTCGATTTCAAAGAGAACGGGAGGGTATGTTTGCTGTGAGGATGATTTGGGTGGTGAAACCGGTGGTTGATAGGCAGGCTGCTCAGGTGTTGATGATGGTGGGGCATAAGGCGATGTTAG
>CAIRSO010000684.1 GCA_903881215.1 uncultured Bacteroidia bacterium | reverse complement strand
GGACTGGGGGACTGGGGGACTGGGGGACTGGGGGACTGGGGGACTAGGAGACTGGGAGACTGGGAGACTGGGGGACTGGAGGACTGGGGGACTGGAGGACTGGGGGACTGGGCGAGTGGTTTAAAAGAAACAGTGGGAATAGGATTAGTGGAGTTCTTTGGGGTCGAGTAATTGGGGGAGCCATATATTGAAGAATGGGTGGCTATCCGGCGCATTTCCGGCGGAAGCATAGTCGCACAAAGGGATCCAAACCGGATCAGCGCCCTTTTCAAGGTATGATTCAGGCATAAACTGAGCCTTGAATTCCATCCAGATTCCAGCCTTCTTATCATTGATTGGCTGAAGATCGATAAACCCTTCCTTGTCCGCCATAGGCCTGATCACCGATTCGATTGGAAGATCAGATAAACGTGCATCCCGTGATAAGATAACAGGTCCGCGTACGATGACTTTGTTCTTTGGAAATTCGCCAAAAGTAAGAACTCTTCCACGCATATCCAGATTGAGTTCTATGGCATCACCACTTTTCCAGGAACGATCTATTCCTGCATACTTTCCAGATTCAACACCACTCACCGGTTCACCATTGACGAACAAGGTCGATGTGGCACTCCAACGAGGAATTCGCACCATAACCAGCATTTTTTCTGGCTTTTTAAGCTGTAATTTGATAGAGATCTTACCCGAGACCGGATAATCGGTATCCTGAATCACTTCAACTTGCTGTTTTCCGGGTGTTGTCAAGGTATAATTACCTGCGGCAAAAAAGTTAACCTGCAGCCCCTCTTTGGCAGACATCACGGTAGTAATGGGAAAAGTAAACAATCCACGCGGACCGCTGGCTGTACAGCAGTTCAATCCCATGCCGCACTGTTCGCTACCTTCAAGGCGCTGACCTGCCAGCGGTGTGTATTTTGCCCAATCAGAACCATCATGGTTCATGGAAGCCAACAGCGCATTGTAAAAAGTCTGTTCGATGGCATCGGCATATTTTGTCTCACCGGTAAGTCTCAGTAACTGCTGACTAAATTTGATCCAAGTGGCTGTAACGCAGGTTTCCTGATAATGGGCAATGGGCAAAGTTTGATATTTCTTTCCTTCAAACCAGGCTTCCATAGACGACCCGGATCCGGTTATATTTATCTCTGTGTCAAGTATATTATCCCATGTCTTCTCAATAGCTACTTTATATTCATTCTTTGCTGTGATCCGGTATAGTTCCAGCAATCCTTCGTAGCAAGACATCATTTCGTAAGCTTTCTGACCTTGCTCCCAGCCATACCAGTTGATTTTAGGTTTTGGGAAGCGTTTGGATACATAGGTATCCGCTTTGGAAATCAGCTGCGGACCATCAGTTGTTTCCCATTGACGGACAATCTCTTCGGCGAATGCAAGGTATCTTTTGTCGCCGGTACGGGAATAGAGAAGGCAAATTGGTTCCAGCACGGAAGAGGCGGCCATTCCCCTGTGATTTCCCAATTTGACAATCTGAAGATTGCGCTCACCGATCTCTTTCATCAAAAAATCAGCCTCTTTGCAGGCAGCTTGGAGCACTTTTGGGTCATTGGTGAGATCGTAATAGGCCAGTAAACCCAACATGCAGTATTTCCGTCCCCAGATATCCCAGGCAGCCAGGTGCTTGTCATCGGCATAATTGCCAATGTATCCATCGGGAGTTTGGGTAGCGATCAGGCCATTGACCGCATCATCCAGTTTTTTCTTCAACAGAAGTTCGGGTTTATATCGATAAGCCAGAACAGCCGAAGTAAACCACTTTCCCCAGAATTCGCTCTGCCAGCAACTGGTTTCTGTACGGTTGTTAAATGGAGCCACAAGACGGTCGACATTTTGAGCAATGATTCGGTTTAGGTAGGAAGCGTTCAGGCGTTCGCCCACAAAACCCTGAAGTTTGACTGATTCAGAGGCCTTTAGCCTGTCCTGAACAGCAGGTTCAATTCTTGTAGGCAGATGATTCTTTTTTTGAGCAGTAGAAAATAGGGAGAAGCCTATCAGGATGATAGCAAGTAATTGAATTTTCATTAACTGAAGTCTAATATGTTAATATGATGGAAAATTATAGTCTAAAATTAGCTGTTAAATTCCTAAAACAATGGCAGGATCAATATTGAGAATAATTTAAGTAGAATATGAATTTAGTTTCTTGTTCTCCGAATTCCGTCTTTATGACAGTCCGCACATGCCACAAAATGAATGTTGTTGGGGCTTTTTGCATCGGCATAGCTTGTATTCATCTTTGTGACATCGAGTTTGCAGTTTGAAATAGCAGGATGACAAGACTTACAGCTTTTCCTAGCATCGTTGCTGTGCAGCTCGTGGCAGGCCATACAACTTAACCCTTCATGAACTCCGCGCGGAGTCCGGTCGTCGGAGGTACCTGCCTGGTGCATGGCATTTGGCGCATGGCACTGGACACAATTGCGCATAACAGGATCGTCTGAAACTCTCACCTTGCGTTCGCCCTCCCACAAGTTTAACTGCGGCAATTGAGAGACTGGGAGGTATATTTTTTCGTGCCGGTCATAAAACCCAGCCACAAAACCGGTGTCTTGCTTCTGATAAAATATCGACTTAGCTCCTGCATAATCGGGTCGGCTATGGGGTAATCCGTCCTGGTGAATCTGGTGGCAGGCCATGCATGGAATTGCAGGCATTGCTGCCCGCTTACCATCCTTTAACTTCCATGGACCCTTGGTATTGAGCGGTTCAACTACATCTATTACAGTCCCTTCAAAAAACATTCCATGACAACGAAGACAGTCAAAATTTATCTGCTCAGTTGAATTGTGTTTTGTATTCAAAAAAACATGTTGATAATCAATTGAATGACCTCCGGAAGTCCAGTCTGCAAATTCGGAAGTATGGCAACGCTGGCAATTGGTCATCACTTCAAGCAATTGTTCTTCTGACGGCCTGATGTTCCCGCTGTCTTTTTCCTTTACATGATTCACAAACATCATCCCTTTCTCTTTGAGGCTGTGAATGCCATTGCTTAAGGCCGTACCATGGCACTCTTTGCAATGCAGGTTGCGATGGGATGACTTGGACTGAGAATCAACTGATTTGCCAATTTCATGACACGAACTGCAGGTTTTATCGGGGGAGGCTGAATTCCAGTATCCATAAAAACCACCAAATAAGATCAGGAAAATGATCAGGAAAAATGGTATGATGAAGAGAACTCTTTTAATAATTTTATTTTTTGTCATAGCTGTGTTTATTTAAATCGGTTCCCTTTTGTCCATTCGGAGGCAATATAGCCACCCAC
This sequence comes from uncultured Bacteroidia bacterium, assembly GCA_903881215.1. Taxonomy (GTDB): domain Bacteria; phylum Bacteroidota; class Bacteroidia; order Bacteroidales; family Prolixibacteraceae; genus CAINVV01. Next base: position 4,732 of record CAIRSO010000684.1, on the reverse strand, counting down.
ACGATACCCAAGTGCCATAATGGTCAGGGCAGGATTGAAACCGCCATTGCTTACGTGAAGGCTCCCATCTGCTACAAAAAGGTTGGGAACCGCATGAACTCTGCCATATTTATCTGTTACTGAGGTTTTGGGATCGTTGCCCATCCGGCAGGTTCCGGCCTGGTGTTGACCACCGCTTAACCCTTTTCCCCCACCCACATTTTGCCAGGTATACACTGCGCCTGCCTCCTTGAGCCATAATTCAGCCTTTTCGGACATTAGTTTACATCCTTCAATGTCTTTTTCATGCCGGAAGCCGGATAAACGAACTACCGGTATTCCCCAGAAATCTTTTACAACCGGATCAACCTCTACCCTGGCATTAAACGAAGGTATCTCCTGGTAAGGTCCCTGCACCTGTCCTACTCTTTTGAAATTGATCCGTTGAAATTCCTTGTGTCTTTTCCCCCAGCTTGGTTCTCCCGGCGGACGGACACCGGTAAATAGGTAAGGCATCCTGATAAATTCATTGCAAAGCATTCCACCGCCCATGATACCGGGGTTATGATGGCTGAAATCGCAAATGGCCACTGAAGCGCCCGGGCCCAGATCATCATATATATCCTCCTCAAAAATTCCGCGGGCACCGGTATAGGCATGACCCTGGAGGTTTCGTCCTACCCAATCATTTTCATTTCCTATGCCATTTGGAAAGAACCTTGATTTTGAATTCAGCAATAATCTGGCAGTTTCTGTTGCTGAAGCAGAGACTATAACCAGGTCGGCTGTTTGGGTCTGTTTCCGGTTTTTGTCGTCAAAATAGGTAACACCGGTTATCTTCCCCTGATCATTGACATTGATTTCGCTAACGATCGAATTGATCCTCAGTTCACAGTTACCTGTTTCGATGGCTGTTGGAATGACCGTATTGTGCGTACCGCATTTAGCATTGACCGGGCAGGCAAATCCCACGCATGTGCGCATCCTGATGCATGCCGGTCGACCGCCATAAGGGACTGAATTGCGAAGCATCGGAATTGGAAACGGATGGTATCCCAATCGCCTGGCTGCATCATACAACAATTTGGCCTCTTTGTTGTGTGAAAACGGAGGCATGGGATGCGGCTTCCGACGCGGTGGTGCAAAAGGATTCTGTGTATCATCACCAGAAACACCTATCTCCCACTCCGCTTTTTCGTAGCAAGGTTCCAGTTCTTCATAGGTAAAGGGCCAGTCTTCGAGTGTTGATCCTTCAACATGACCATAGGTTGTTTTTAGCTTAAAATCCTCCTGCATAAACCGCCAGGCCATGGCACCGTAACTAACTGTACCGGAACCAACACAAGCGGCATTGTTGTTGTATCCACCTTCGCTGGGCAAAACAATTTTTGTACTGCCATCAGCATTGACTATGACCCTGCGATGCCGCAGATCATCCGGTCCATAGGCATTTCCAAGAACAGTCGTTCGCTGGGAGATCAGTTCATCCGTATCTGTGTCATCGTAAGTGGCCCACTTTCCCCTTTCGAAAAGTACAACAGTGAGACCGGCAACGCTCAGCTCCTTAGCTACTATACCACCTCCGGCACCTGCACCGACAACGATGGCGTTTACATGTTTATTTCCCATCCTTAAATTTTGTAGCGGTTTTGACCGATGATCACCGGATAATCGAGTTTGAGCATCTTGTAACTGACATTGTTTTTATTGCCACCATGGCGTGGACTGCCGTAAAAACCCTGCATGGAGTGGTTCCGGATCAATCCGAAAAGCTGACGGTCGAGGCCTTTTTCCCAGAATGGGCCTGCCATTTTACCAGCCTCCATTTTTTTGAGAAATAGGGTCTGCTCATCCCAATTCAACTCTTCGAACCCTTTCTGATAGTTGGCTTTACAGGTTTCCCGGATGGCCGATAATCCTTTCCTGTAGGTCTCCTGGTATCTGGCGTAAGGCCCTACCAGTTGCTTGTCGATGAAATTGGTGACACCGGCATCGCGTGCCCCTGGCCATTCATCCGTCGGGATGATCTGTTCAACAAGGGCATCCAGCAATACTGATTCCTGTTCGGTAAGAAACCGCCATCGGGAAAGAGGCGAATTGGCACAACGGCTCAGTAGGCACATTCCGCCTGCACCTACAACAGAAAGGGCAATGAAACGGCGGCGGTTGAGTTTAATTTGATTAGTCATCTGATATTTTCATTTATAATCATTGGCAAGGATATCCGAAAATAGCTTTTAAATTGTCCTATTGCAAGGTTTTATTTCATGTATATTGTATTATTGGATTGGTAATTGGAATACATCCATCCACTCATTGGGATTTAGCTTGCAAATCCAATCATCATGGTCGGCAGAAACGGTAATTTTCGTAGGAGTTTCTGCCGCATTTATTGTCAAGGAGAAACACTTCATGAGAATGAAAAGCATCAATGACTTGCGAATTAATGTTTGTTTTTTTTATTAAAATTTATAACTGATATTGCTTATTTCTGCCTAATCAAATAGACCAGCCGATTAAGAGGCACTACCATCTTTACGGTTTGCCCTCCTTTGTATTTTTTGCCCAAATCATCTATCCAAGTGCCTTTGGGCAATTTCACTTCTCTTGCCTCACCTTTGTCGACCATCGGTGCAACCAGATATTGATCGCCCAGCATATACTGGTCGTTACAAAATTCAAAACCTTGCAGTGGAAATGAATATTCCATGTGACGAACAATTGGTTCGCCATCTTTGGCTGCTTTTGCTGCCAGTTCAAAAATGTAGTCGCCCATTTTGGCATGGAGCAATGCGGCTTCGCGACAAATTGCCAAATTTTTCTCATCCAGCACTCGCCAGGGGCCTACGGAAAACTGCATCATCGGCATCAACGCTTGGATTTGTGCCGAGCGGATCATCAATTCCTGATCAAACGCTTTCAGATCAATGGTTTCGAAGACCGACAACAATCCTCCACCAATCATATCGGGACAGGTAAACGGGTGACCTATCAAACCGGCTGAAATCATATCGGGGACAAGTAATTTCAGATCATCCCAAGAAAAACCTTTGTCCTGAAGCCGTTGGGCCAGCGGCTGATTTCCCATTTTCCAGCATGCCCTGAACTCATTGTAGTCGAATTCTGCACCTAATTTCGCAAACATCTCCATCTGTTTTGGTCCGGTGGTATTTGTCTCCCCATTCAAATAAATGGATGTACCCTCTTTGTAGAACAGAAAATCTCCCGCATCGAATTTGAATCCATCGATACCATATTTTGTTTGCAGGTTTTTCAACTGACCTCTTAACCAATCAGTTGCTTTGGGATTGGTCAAATCGAGGCAAGCGCTATATCCGTTCCACCAATTAATGAGGGCCGGATACTTTGTCCCTTTTTTAAGCACCAGGCATCCTTTCCTGACCAGTTCTTTGTACTCTTTACCATCGGGACTGATAAACGGAGTGAGCCACAGCATCACCTTAAATCCCTTCGCATGCAGATTGTCCATCATACCTTTTGGATCGGGAAAAGTATTGGCATCAAACTCAAAGGAGCCATAATCTTTGGACCATATATCGTCGATCATAAAAACTCCTACCGGGAATCCGTTTTTCAGAATATTGTCGGCATATTTCAGGATATCCTTTTGATTCTGATTGTTTCCGAGTTCAATCCACGTATTGTACTGTGGTATTTTGAACATTAATTGATTGGGTGTTTTACCCGATGCAGGAAAATATTTGTCTTTGGCAGCTACATAGGCGTCCCGCAAAGATTTACCGGCCAAAATGGCCTCCGGTTTTTCGGTATCGGAATAAATGATCAAATTCCCCACTTTCAGTTCAAAAGAGAAAGGTTCATTGCTCCACACATAGCGTCCCATATTGGATAAAAGAACTGGTGCAGCCTGATTTCCGAGATTATCATTCAAATCCTTTTTCGGGGTATTTAATTCAAATGGTTGAAACCGGATGTTTTTCAACGGGGTATTGCACCAGGCTTTGGCCGTATAGGCTCCATACCATTTCTCTCCTGGTAAGGACTTAATATCGGAGATATACTTTTCGGCAAATAAACCGGTAGAAGAAATTACAAGCAATAATGCGGTCATTAAACTTCTCATCATTTTCAATATTTAGCTAGATTTTTATGATTTTTTTAATTTCTGAAGAATTTCCCAGTTCTATTTTCAGGAAGTAAAACCCAGGTGAAAAGTTACCAACATTCACACCCGTCCTTTCAAATAGTGATCCCCTGAGAACAGTCCGACCGGATGAATCTACAATTTCAAAACCTGCCTTACCATTGTTTTCCTCGATTTCAATCATTAATTCGTTGTTCACCGGATTCGGGAAAACATTGACAATTGGCTTATTCGCATTTGGCAACGAATTTATTGCCGTTGGAGTGCTGTATTTTATTAATATGACCGAACAATAAGGCTGCAAAGTGATTGAGCCATCGACTATTTTGCCATCCAGACAAATATATCTTCCGCCCAATGAAATTGTTGTCGGAACTTTAGTTGCGTTAAATTCAAACCGAATATCATTTAGATCAGTAATAGTAATGGGTGATTTTTTAGAATTTGCATCCTGATGTGAAAAGGTTTGCCAAGATGCCAGGCTTTTTTGTATCGTTCCCAATGCAGGTTGCGACAACCTAAAGGTGAGATTATCATCCATCGGTCTCGCGTAATAATTACTGTCAGCAATCCCAAAAAGTGACATGTCATCATTGTTTGTGGTATGAAAATACATTAGGTATTGTG
>CAIRSO010000683.1 GCA_903881215.1 uncultured Bacteroidia bacterium | reverse complement strand
ACAGAAGTTACGAGCGAAGACGACTCTGACGTATGTAATCTTGGAAGTATCAATCTTGGCGCTATTGAAACTTTGGAAGAGTTCAAGTCCATTGTATCCCTTGCCTCGAAGTTTCTGGAAAACGGAGATACAGAAGAGAGAAACGAGAAACCGAGAATAGAATGAAATATTAACCAGAAATTCATTGAGATGCATAGAAATACTTTGAAATATGAAATAAATGGAATCAGCATTGTGGGTAGAATTTCCCTACTTATTTCCTATCTCCTATTTCTTATTTCCTTTTCCTCCTCCGCCCAGCAGTGGCCCATCTTTAGGGGTGACCAGCAGCTCTCAGGTACAACCAATGCTTCTCTTCCGGATAAGCCAAAGCTACTTTTCTCTTATCAAACTGAGGATGTTATCAAAGCATCTCCGGTTGCTACCGGTCAAACGATCTTTTGCGGATCAACGGACGGTTTCATGTACGCCGTTGGTTTTGATGGAAAATTAAAGTGGAAGTTTAATGCAGGGAATGGTATTGAAGCTCCTGCTTTACTGATCAATGGTTCTGTATTGTTTGGTACCCTGGAAGGCTTGTTTTTCAGGTTAGACGACAAAACGGGCAAGAAAATTTGGACATACAAATCAGACAATCAAATCATGGGTTCTGCCAATTGGCTGAAAACCGGTAATCGGATAAGTTTGGTAGTTGGTAGCTACGACTATAACCTTCATGCCATTGGATTCGTAAAAGGAGATAGTTTATGGAGATACGAATCGGATAATTACATCAACGGTGCGCCGGCCATCTGGACGAAATATGCAGTTTTCGGTGGATGTGATGGCTTTTTGCATCTGGTAAATATCCCCGCAGGGAAACTGTTTAAAAAGATCAAACTGCAGACTTATGTTGCTTCGTCTCCGCTTATCGAAGGAAATAAAGCCTTCGTTGGGGATTATGAGGGAAGGTTTTTCTGCGTGGATCTTGAATCAGGGAAAATTGTCTGGACCTATGACGATCCGGGGAAAAATCTACCTTTTTTAGCTTCCCCTGCTTTAAGTGGGAATTATATTGTAGTAGGAAACCAGGATAGATTTATCTACTGTCTGGATAAAACAACCGGCAAGGAGATCTGGAAGGTCAAAGCAAGCAACAGGGTGGAATCCTCTTCTGTGATTGCTTCGGGCAAAGTTATCACCGGCACCATGGATGGGTTGTTGTATATTCATGACCTGAAGACAGGTGCTGAACTATGGAAATATGAACTGGGAAGTCCCATAATTGGCAGTCCGGCAGTGATCTCAGGCAAAATTATCGTTGGTGCCGGGAACAGAATTTATGTCTTTGGAAATGAATGAAAAAATAATAATTAATGCATTAGCATGAAGATAGCACACATTATTCCGGGTTCAGGCGGCAGTTTTTATTGCGGAAACTGCTTGCGCGACAGTAAATATGTCAGGGCACTGAAGGAGCTGGGACATCAGGTCATAAAAGTGCCCATGTACCTTCCGTTGTTTGATGATGCCCATGATCTTGATGAAGTTCCTGTCTTTTATGGTGCTGTAAATCTGTATTTAAAACAACGGTTCTCGTTTTTCAGGCATATGCCTGCTTTTATTGAGAATGCATTGGATTCAAAAAGTGTTCTTCACATGGCTGCTCAAAAGGCCGGGTCAACACGGGCAAAGGGCCTGGAGGAGATGACGGTTTCCATGCTGCTTGGTGAAGAAGGACTTCAAAAAGCCGAATTGGATAAAATGGTCGACTGGCTTGCAGATGTTGCCAAGCCGGACATTGTGCATCTTTCAAACGCTCTTCTTCTTGGTCTGGCGAGATCCATCAAACAAAGGCTCAACATTCCGGTAGTTTGTTCCTTGCAGGATGAAGATGTATGGGTGGATGTGATGTCTGAGAAGCACAGGCAGGAGGTGTGGGATCTGATGAGTGAGCGTGGAAAAGATATCGATGCGTTCATTGCAGTGAGCGACTTTTATGCAACCGAAATCAGGAACAAGATGGTGATTCGGGACGATCAAATGTATACTGTTCATATTGGCGTCGATCCTGATGATTATGAGCCACGAGATATAACATCCAAAGAACCAGCCATAGGTTTTATTTCACGAACGTGTGAAGAGAATGGCCTGGCTATTTTGGTGGATGCTTTTATTTTATTGCTAAAGAATCCTGCGTTCAGCAAGGTCACACTCAAGATAACCGGCGGAAATACAGATGATGACCATGCCTATATCAAAGAGCAAAAGCACAAAATTGCAGAGGCCGGACTAACGAAAAGCGTCTTCTGGGTCGACGAATTTGACGGGGAGGAGAGACTGGAATTTTATGATTCTGTGCGTTTAATTTCAGTGCCGGTTTTGAATGGCGAGGCCTTTGGGCTTTACCAACTGGAGGCTATGGCTTCCGGAATTCCAATGGTACAACCCGCCTTGGGCGCGTTTCCGGAAGTCATAAATGCCAGTGGCGGCGGAGTGATATATGGTCAAAATAATGCAGAGAATTTATCAGAAGCTCTTGCCGGGCTGATTCTTAATCCTGAAAAATTGCAGGCTTTGAGTACCGCCGGACTTTCTGGCGTAAAAGAGCATTTTGACATCCATCTCCAGGCTAAAAAGATGGTGAAGGTATATGAACAAGTCTTAACGGGCAGAAAGGACAGGCAATCATGATTCTAAACGCTCAGGAAATTTCGAAGAGCTATTTCCCCGATGGTGTGGGAATTGGAAGATTGATTCTGGATCACCTTGACTTATCTGTCAAAAATGGAGAAAGAATTGCGATAGTTGGCCCTTCGGGATCTGGTAAGACAACCTTATTAAATCTGATTGGTACTCTGGACAGACCCGATTCCGGCAATATTTTTTTCGAAAGCCTTGATTTGTCTGAGATGAATGATGTGCAACTTGCTCAATTCAGAAATGAAAAAATTGGCTTTGTCTTTCAGCAACATTTTTTACTTCCACAGCTTTCGTTGTATGAAAATGTCCTGTTGCCAACTCTTGCCAATAAAAAATTGCAGGGGCCAAAAGTGCTGGAGCGTGCTCATCGACTCATCGACAGGGTTGGCCTCACAGCTGTGATGAACCAGAAGCCATCTGCCCTTTCGGGTGGTGAATGTCAACGATGCGCTGTGGTTAGGGCACTGATCAATGGTCCGCAACTACTTTTGGCTGATGAACCTACCGGAGCCCTGGACCAGTCCTCATCCGGAATTCTGGCTGATTTGCTGGTGGAACTCAACAAGGAAGAGGGTGTTACATTGATTGTAGTAACCCACTCAGAAGAGGTAGCCCGTAAAATGGATCGAATGTATACTTTGAAAAACGGAAAATTATCGAATTGAAACTCCTCTTAAAGAAATGACAATCAATCGATTGATTTTTCGTTCAATTAAATTCTTCAGAAATCTGAATTCTGGGGTCGTCCTGGGATTGGCTCTTAGTACAGCAATCCTGATAGGTGCACTTGTTGTGGGAGATTCTGTCCGGTATAGTCTTGAGCAGATTGTTCAGCAGCGCCTGGGAAAAACGTCGCAGGTAATCACGGCAGGGGAGCGCCTTTTTAGCAAACAATTGTCGACCGGGATTTCAAGGCAAATAAATACCGAAACGACTGCCTTACTTCGTTCCAATGGTTTTGGGGTGATCGATGGCGGAGCCAGACGCGTAAATCAGCTGGCTGTTTGGGGAGTTGATCCTGACTTTGGAAATTTTGGAGAAGATCCGGAAGCATTTCAGTTGAAGGACAATGAGGCTGCTATCAATGAGCAGGTGGCGCAAATCGCCGGACTAAAAATCGGGGATGAATTTCAATTAAGAATCAACAAGCTCAATACCTTTCCTGCCAATACCCCTTTCGTTTCCGTAACCGAAAATAGTGTCTCCGCTCAGGTAAAGATTGTACGAATCCTCACAGCCAATCAATTGGGCAACTTTCAATTGCAAAATAGCCAGTCCGCACCAAAGAATGTTTTCCTGAACCTTAACTGGTTGAATAAACAAATGAAACTCCAGGACAAGGCCAATGTCATTCTAATTGATCAAAAATATTCGGGGAGTGACCTTCCGAAAATTCTTCAGCAAAACTGGAGGGTAGAGGATTTAAACTTAAAAATAAGGGAAGATTCGTTGCTAAACCACACCGAATTGATTTCAGACCGTGTTTTTGTCGAGCCATCCGTTGAGGTTTTTTGTCGCGATCGATTTCCAGCTTCTCATCCGGTGTTCTCCTATTTTGTCAACGGCTTTTCTGCCAACGGTCTCCAGACGCCCTATTCGTTTATCTCCTCTGATCCAGACCTTTCCGGGCTTCAAATCAATGTAGGCAAATGGCTGGCGGATGACCTGAAATTGGAAAAGGGTGACAACATCAGGATATCCTATTACCAGGTGGGGCCTTTGCGACAACTGGTTGAAAGGGATACAATTTTTGTTGTCAACGAAATTTATATCCCTTCCGGTGAAACGGCCGACATAAATCTGATGCCGGACATTCCCGGACTTTCTGACGCAGGCAATTGCCGGGACTGGAAATCCGGGGTGCCGATAGATTTGAAGAAAATTCGTCCCACTGATGAGGCTTACTGGAAACAATATGGAGGCACACCAAAAGCCTTCGTCTCTTTGGAAACAGCCAGAAAATTATGGGGAAACCGATTTGGACAGGCAACTGCGATAAGAATCCCCGGACTGAAAAGTACAGAATTTGAAAAGGTACTTTTGGCCGGACTCAGTCCCGCTGATTTGGGATTTGAAATCAAGGATGCCAAAAGTTTGGGAAAAAGTGCAGCAGCCGGAGGTGTGGATTTTGGTCAGCTGTTTTTAGGACTTAGCTTCTTCGTCCTTTTCGCAGCAGTGTTGCTTTCCTTCATTCTTTTTCGCCTGTTTTTGAACAACAGAAAATCAGAAATCGGGACACTTTCCGCTCTGGGATTTTCAATTTCGGCCATTCAGCGATTGTACCTAAAAGAGGCTTCTGTCTATGTTTTCTTTGGTATTCTTCTGGGAATTCCATTTGGAATATTTTATAATTATCTGATAATAAATGCAATAAGTACGATATGGGTGGATGTGGTTGGTACAACGGATGTTCACATGCATATTTCTTCTTTGTCAATACTAACAGGAGGTTTGGTCATGGCTTTTACTTCTTTGTTAACAATTGGATTCGTATTGAACCGCTTCCTGAAAAAGCAGATTGTCCATTTGCAACGAAAATCGGCTTCCGTGAAGTTAAAATCAGGAATCTGGTCACTTCGAATTGGGATAATATTCCTGTCAATTTCCCTGCTTCTGTTGGTATTTAAAGGATATAACAAAGGTGAGATAAACCCTGAGTATTTCTTCATTAGTGGTTTTGGTTTACTACCCGGTTTAATCCTATTGGCTGATTTTTGGCTCTGTAAATTGGGCACAGAGGAGGGCCCAAAACCGTTTTCATTCCGAAAATTCACTTTGCGTCGCCTAACCGCTGAGCGTCAACGAAATATTTTAATCATCAGCTTCCTGGCAACAGGGGTTTTTCTTGTGGTCTCCACAGGATTGAACCGAAAAGACCTCACTACAAATTCAGGTAATCATTCATCTGGTACAGGTGGTTTCGGTTATTGGATAGAGACAAGTATTCCTGTTCTAAATACCCCTGATACACCTAAAGGCAGAGCGGAGTTGGACTTGCCGGCCAATGCTGAGATTGTCTCCTTTCATGTCAGAAAGGGTGATGATGCCAGTTGCCTGAACCTTAACAAGATTGCTCAGCCCGAGATCATTGCCATCAATCCAAAGGTTTTTGATAATAGATCTTCCTTTTCATTCGCCGGTGTATTAGATGGGGTAGATCCTGAACATCCCTGGCTCTCATTGGATCAATCCTTCCCGGATGGTGTGATTCCGGCTTTTGCCGACCAGACCGTCATTCAGTGGGGACTAGGTAAAAGCCTGGGAGATACCCTTTTTTACACCAACGAAGAAGGTAAAGTTGTTAGGCTAAAACTTATTGGCGGACTGGCCAATTCGGTTTTGCAGGGAAAGGTAATTATAGCAGAAAAGCATTTTGCTGAAACATTTCCTACTGTCAGCGGCTCCACCTTATTCCTCATCGATCTTCCTGAAAAGGCAACCAATTTGGACGATTTGAAAAATAGCTGGCGGATTTTCGGTCCTGAAATTACAAAGACTTCCGACCGACTTCTTGCTTTTTACAGTGTCGAAAGTACCTACCTCAATATTTTCCTGATGTTGGGGGCGATAGCCTTGCTGATCGGTACCGTCGGACTTGGCATATTGCTTTACCGGATTACCCTGGAGCAAATTCCGGAGTATGCATTGCTGGTTTCGATTGGGTACAAGAAATCTTTGATAATAAAGTTAGTCATGCTGGAAAGACTCTTTTTGATAGTGCTTTCGATTTTGGCAGGCATCGTTCCCGCGGTGCTGAGTGGACTTCCTACACTAACTTCTTCCGTGTATGCGAATCTATGGATTTGGCTTCCGATCATTTCTGGTTTGGTTCTGCTTAGCGGACTGGCCGGAAGTTTCATGGCTATTCGTTTGGCTATCAGCCAGAATCTTGTTGTTGCGATCAGGAACGATTAATTGTAAAAATCAGATATAATTTTCTTTTGTTGGAGTAAAAGTTATATAGCCCATTCAGGCTATATAACATATTAATATATTTACATAAATTAGCAACTATATTTCTAATCAATCTCCTTTTTGAAAATATGTCATCAGATTATATAAATCTGGGGTATATCCTAAAAGCTATTTTTGTTCTAATACTTTGTGATCAACTAACTATTAAGTCTAAAATCTCAAACTATGAAGCAGCTTTCTTTTCTCATCTTATTCTTGTTCATTCTAGGTTTAACCTCTTTTGGACAATCCGGTCGGCAGAGCAAAAAGGCTTTAAAATTAGTCGGGACCGAAACTACAGAGCAGCAAAAAATTCTTCAGATTGAAGAAGATTTGCGAAAAGCCAAAGTTGACAACAATGTTCAGCGGATTGGCGAGATATTTGCTGATGAATACAAAGGATTGAACCAATTTGGCGTCTCTACCGTAAAAGCGCAGGGCATTGCCAACTGGGTTAACAACAAGAATGCCATCATAATACTTGATTCTGTTGCAGTTACCCTGATAGACGACAAAACAGCCATTGCAAAAGGATTGCAAACCGAGAATGGTCTACAGTTGCGTTTTGAACGCCAGTATGCTAAACAGGACGGAAACTGGCGTGTCATTTTTAACCGGCAAAAATTGCTGGAATTTAAGGGAACAATAGGGATTGGCAAATTTGTCATAAACGGAACATTAGCCGGAGGTGATGGTGTGGCAATTAGCCTCATGAAAAATGTAAACGGAAGAATGGTCAATTTAAATGCAGCCATTGTCAAAGATGGAACATTCAAAATGGAAGGACCAGCAATTGATTTTCCTGATATGGTCTTCCTGACGACACCAGGAAAGAATGACCGAGCGACCTACGGATTTATTTAGGCTTCTGGCGCGCCGTTACAGTTAAATTAAAAGCAGAGCATATTGAGCCGGTCGGATTAGGTCAATGGGCGAATGTCTGTTTATGAAGGATTGATTAAACTGACCGAGTACGAAGTATCTGAAGGATCCTGCACCCTGGAGATGATTGGCAGGATCCGCAGGACCCTTTACAGTTCCGATCGGCGATCAATAAATTTGCGGCGTAATTTGAGTGTAACTGCTACTTTCTTTAAAACAGCAATGAGTAACATCGACCAAAAAAAAGCCCCAATAAGGAGCTTTTGTATTTTATTTGGATGCTGATTCTTCCCTGTCTTCAGTAAGTTTCCAGGATGCGTATTCCGGATTTTCATCTTCCCAAACCTGAAGACTTTTGGAATCGGTTGTTCTGTCTTGTGTGAAGTAGAAACGTGCGTTTTGTTCATTTTTTGCTGCAGCTGATCTGGTTAAAATTTTCATGACAAGTAATTTAAAGGTTAAAAATTATATGCAAGAAACCAGTGGAGCTTGGGAGGGGCAGTCAAAGAGGAACTGGAATACCGTAAGACATCTATGGATAGGATATGCCGGGAAAATCCTTGAATGAGGGGACCGGAACGCGCAAGAGATACACTTTCTTAGCGTAGAATTTTACCTGATGCTAGTCTTGGAAATCCAGATCAGTT
>CAIRSO010000682.1 GCA_903881215.1 uncultured Bacteroidia bacterium | reverse complement strand
GGTCAAAACCAAAAAGAAAATTAACTGTCGAATACAATGCCGGATCTATCCGCGAATACGACTATAACAAAAGTAAAAAGGAAAAGCAGGAAGAAGTTAACAGGATCCTTGACAAAATCAGTGCCAAGGGGTATGATGCGTTGACCGTCGAAGAAAAGGAGATGCTCTTTAGAATGAGTAGCAAAAAATGAAGAAAAGCACCGTCAAAAATCTATTTTCAAAATTCGGATTTTTTGCGAACCTGTTTTTTGGCGGGCTATTGGGTTTGGTTTATCTGGCTCTACTCATCCCTCCGGACTCATTTTGGCCTGCTGCATTTTTTGGGTTCCTCTATCCATATTTACTTTTGATAAATATCCTCTTTGTCATTTGTTATGCACTGTTGAAATCTAAGAAGCTCCTGCTTTCCCTGTTGATTCTTCTGGTTGGATACCAGCATTTTTTTCATTTTATCCAACCGGTTCCAAGTTTCAAGTCGGAAGCCAAAGGGCTTAAGATACTCAGCTACAATGTCCATTATTTTACAAAAGATGTAGGCAAAAAACAAGCCGACCGCCCAATGGTGGTTGGGTACCTTCAAAGCGTCAATGCGGATATAATTTGTCTGCAGGAAACCCGTTTGTTCAAGAGTGGAAAACTTTCTCCTGATGGCATCAGAGATGCATTGCCCGGGATAAAATATTACCAGATTGCTCATTCGATCTCCTATGCCGGACCGATTACATTGTCTAAATTTCCCATTGTCAGGTTAGGTGAAATCAGATTTGAGCGAAGTGCAAATATGGTCCTGTTTTCTGATATTGTGGTGCGTCCGGGTGACACCATCAGGGTATATAATTGTCATTTTCAATCGTATCGGATTACGCCCGAAGATTATTCTCTGACCGACCCCGATAAGAGTGGCACCAATGAGCAACAGCTTCGGGAAGCAAAGCTAATCAGTAAAAAGATGATCCTTGCTTTTACGTTCCGGGCACGGCAAGCCCGTACTGTTGCTGCCCACATTAAGAAATGTCCCTATCCTGTCATTGTAACCGGCGATTTCAATGACACGCCAATCTCCTACACTTATCATGTATTTGACAAACAGCTGAATGATGCATTTACCGAAGCAGGTTTCGGAATTTCCAATACTTACAACAGTTTCATTCCTTTGTTTAGGATTGACTATATTCTTTATAGTCGAAGATTTAATGCCATTTCTTATCAATGCGACCAAATCCTATTATCTGACCATTTCCCTGTAATTGCTGTACTTGAATGGCTAAAATGATATCATTGTGGCTACTGCATTTTTTTCTTACATTGTGATATAATTCGAAAAATGAAAAAATACCGTGCCATCCTTGTTGATGATGAAAAGAATGTCCGTGAAGTACTGGATTTACTACTATTCCAGTATTGCAAGCAGGTAGAAGTTGTTGCTATGGCCTCTTCAGCCTCTGAAGCACGCGAATTACTTAAGAAACATGATGTTGATTTCATCTTTTTGGATATTTCCATGCCGAAGGAGGACGGGTTTACATTCCTAACGACTATTCCTAAAGAAAATTACTGCATCATCTTTGTTACAGCGTTTGAAGATTATGCCCTACGAGCCTTAAAAGCCAGCGCGATCGACTACCTTTTAAAACCTATTACGCCACTGGATCTCGTTGATGCTGTTTCGAAAGCTATTCAGCATTATGAATTATTGAATAGCCGTCAGCAGGAAAAAAATAATTACAATGACTCACTCAAAAATCTGGGTGAAAATATCAGTCTGGGGTCCAAAAGCATGACCAAAATCACTGTGTCTGAGCAGTTTGGATTTCAAATAGTTAACACTTCAGACATTATGTATCTTAAGGCAGATAGCAACTATACAATATTGCATCTTTCAGGCTTAAAGAAAATTGTTGCTACAAGAACCTTGGGTGACTTTGAAAAGATTCTTGATCAGCCGGATTTTTTTCGCATTCATAAATCAATCATCATCAACTTTAAATATCTGAAAGGCTATACCAGCTATCAGGGGAATTTTGTTACGCTCATAGATGGTTCATCTTTAAGCATTTCCAGAAGACGGCTCAACGACTTTAGGGATGCCGTTAAACAATTCACCAAATCACTGGACTAACTTGAAAGCGAAATTACTTCACTCTTTGTTTTTCCTGCTTTTTACCAGTAATTCCATTCTGGCTCAAGGCTTGCTTACATACTCCAATGGCCTTTCTAAAAGCCCTCTGGTTCAGCACTTTACAACCTCAGAAGGGCTGCCATCCAATGGTGTATATAAAATTTTTCAGGATAGCAAAAACTTTATCTGGTTTGCCTCTGATGCCGGGGTCTCAAGATATGACGGAACAAAATTCAATTATTACAGGAAGCAGGACGGACTAAGCAGTAACCTTGTTTTTGACATAAAAGAAGACTCAAAAGGAAGAATTTGGTTTTTTCACACGAATGCATGCCTGGATTTTTTTCAGAACAATTTTCTGCACAACGAAAAAAACACAGCATTTCTTGATTCCTTGAGGAGTGATGACTTTTTTCGTCAGATCTATGAAGATAAAAAGGGAAATCTATATTTCTATTTTAATATCCGGCGAATAATTTATTGCCTTGATTCAACCAATCAGGTGACAAAATATAAATTGCCATCGATTCGTTCTAAAAACCATTTTAAACCAAGGACCACAGAGGCAATGTCTGTTCGCTATCTGACCAAAAATGCCGATGATGAATTTAATTTCTGGACCCCAGGCGGCTTTTTCATATCGAAAAATCATTCCAAAAAAATCGAATTGGGAAGTAGTGCGTTCAGATACAGAGAAGTGATTACCTCCTCAACAAAAAAAAAATATGTTGTGGTTAGGGACAATGACAGCACACAGTTTAATGTCAAAAGATTTAATGAAGAACTGAATTTTGAGAAAATTG
>CAIRSO010000681.1 GCA_903881215.1 uncultured Bacteroidia bacterium | reverse complement strand
TTCTTAAGAAACTTATCTACAACAGTTTTACCATCCTTGTCTTTCATTTCGATAAGATAAATGCCATTCGATAAATCGCTTACGTTTAATTTGTTGCCATAAACAGGCCCTGTAGAGATAACATTCATACCGGTTAGAGTGTAGACCTTTACTGAAACCAAGTCAATTCCGGTAATGTTAAGTACGTTTGATACCGGGTTCGGGAATATTTCCACTGCAGAAACAGGATTCACTGGATTTATGATTAAGCCACTGTAAACATCTTCAGCAAGTTTATATATTACTTTTGTCGTTCCATCGGCAGCAGTAACTTCTATTACATCATCAATATTTACATAGCCCATTGGACGTTCAAAACCAGCTTTATCCAACACTTTAAGAGTTGCTCCTTTGTTGGCATAAACCAATGTGAGTAAACTTGCACTGGTAATACTAAAAGGTGTATTAACAATCAATTTCTTTTGTTGGTCAATCTGCAATACAGATGACAAAAGGATAGCTTCGTTACTTGCAAGTGCAAAATCGAAAGTGTAAGTTGCTTTGTCATTGTTTTCGGCTACAACTTCCAATAACTGACTTTCGTTAACCATTGCATCAAATTTCAGGCTGTCTAAGTTGTGTACTTTGAACGATTGCAATGCTCCTGAAGCGTCGTACACATACAATAGTGATTTTGAACTAACTTCGAGTTTGTCAACGGCTTCTTTAAGTGTCATGGTTGGGCTTACTCCGGTTACTTTATTGCCAGTAACGGTTAAACCTGAACCTGCTTTTGCCATCAAAGAGGTGTTGTTGTCCAATGGTGAATTTATTAGTTTGTAAGTTGTTACACTTTCACCATTACCCGAGGTTACTACCAAAACATCATTTGCAGCTAAAGCTTCACTTTCGGTAAGTACGGTTGTTCCCCGCTTGAATACAAAGGTTTGCGATGCATCTGCTTTATCCAATACCAAGGCAATAGATGTAGGTGAATAACTGCTTATACTACCGGTAATTGTCAGATTATCGCCCTCATATCCTGGTGTTACAATCATCTTCACTGAGGTAACGGTCGATAAGTAGTTTGTAACCTTGTTCATTATATGAATACCTATGTTCGAAACTCCTTTGGTTTCACTCCAACCTACGTCAGTTGTACGTTTCACTATCCATTCCGACGACTCGGCTGTTTCGTTTCCACCGCCAATACGTTCCAGATTACCTTTGGTAACAGTTGGCTTCCGAACCAATGTATAGCTATTTTCTGTTGTAAGAAGATATCTGCCTGCAAGCGAATCACTAATTAATTCGAAACGGTCGATAAGTTCGTAGGCAGAAGGATCACTTACTTTTTTCGTTCCATCCAGAATTGAATCGTTCAACACCTTCAACAACCACATATTACGATGCGGATTATTCCATATAGGCGTTGCCTGATGATAAAGTGGTGAAGGTAAATCGGACCATACTTTTAATGGTGCAGTAACATCATTTCCTCTGAAAACAAAATTACTTTCGGATGCTATTTTGTTTTGGACTGTACTATTACCGGGCGCAGTACTCATAACCCAAACATCATTGCCTTTTACCCAAGGGTCGGTTTGGTTATCATCTTTCAAAAATCCTTTGCCAAGTGTTGGCTTGTCGATTGTCGGTATAGCATCCCAGGCTGATAAAGAGCGATCAGCAGTCCAACGTTTGGATGGCACATAATGTGTTCTGTATGCAGCAATACCATTTTTAGTTGTAATAAATGCAGTGCCGGTCCCAACAAAAGTTGCAACAGCTTGCTGCCATGTTTGAGTTGGCGCACCAGCCACATACATATATCTGCTTAAATCCAAATCCTCTGATCCGGGATTGTATATTTCAACTGCATACCCCTGAGTGTTTATTCCCCAAATCATTTCTGAAATAAACGGCTCAGCAATGTTTGGTTGTACAGGTGCTCCGAGTTTTTTAAACATAAAATTATATGTCAACGAAATGGTGTCGCTTTCGGATGTTACAGTTACCGAAGTAATTCGCTGCTCGATACTTCCGTTAAGGTTTGTTGCATTTTTAACCACTACTTTTGCTCTTGGGTCCTGTGTTTTGAATTGCAACGCCGGAATTTTTGTTTCGTCGTAGGCCAGATCTACCTGATATTCGGTTTTTAGTGAATTAAATTCTGGTAGTACGTCGCTCTCATTCCATTTTGGATAGCGGGCTGGGTCAACATCGGGCCAGGTTACGGAGCTTAGTTGTGCA
>CAIRSO010000680.1 GCA_903881215.1 uncultured Bacteroidia bacterium | reverse complement strand
ACCGGCAAGTTAAAAGTGAAGGTGAACCAGGTTTTTAGCAATGAAATGAACTTTCAGGTTGGCGGGCCTCAAATAACATCCATCAGCCCGGGATCAGGCCTGGTGGGTGACGAGGTTACCATAACCGGTAAAGGCTTTGGCAGCAGCCTGTCGGCAGGTATAGTCACCTTTGATGGGGTCAGAGCCACTGATGTTTCTTCCTGGACTGCAAACGCAATAACCGTAACGGTTCCATTCGGAGCCACTTCTGGTGAAGTGTTCGTTGAGGTGAACGGAATAAAAAGCAATGGGGTTGTATTCACTGTTAAGGCGGGCGTGGGTGTATCCTTCAGCTATTCCTGGGACCGTATTGATAAAACCTACAGCTGGCCATGGCCTAAGTTAAATTGTAACATCAGCGGATCTGCGACGGGAACCGGTGGTAATAACGTAGTGGAGATTAAGGCACACCAGGGTGGCGGAGCCGCGATTTATTTTTCGCAGCATGGACCCTTTAAACTCGGTTTCAATTGCTCCTTTTCAGTCCTTACGTCAAAGATAGATACGACTTATGCCAACGGAACCTCCACAGTGATCACCTTTATTGGGCCGAACAAAGTTTTTTGGAGCACTTTGATGCTTGATCCTGAAGTTTTTCGACAGGAAGGAAATAGCGGCAGTGTGGTGGGTCAAAAGGCTTACGGGGCTATTGAGTTTATCGGATTAATGAAAACCAAAACGGAGGAATTCGACGAGAACAAAAAGCTTCTTACTTCACACGAAGGAGCCCTGGAGGCGCACCTGGGATTTATTTCTTTGGACATAAAGAAGTAAACCTGGCAAATCAGGTTTCGGGAATGGATTGTTATAATTTTACTTTTAAGTACTGATATTCTTTAGTTCAATATTAACCGACAATAAATTCATCCACTACCTTTAAAAAATCATGGATATCAAATGGTTTAGCCAGGTAATTTACGGCTCCTTCTTTTAAAAATTTATCAATTTGATTTGGCATAGCATTGGCGCTGACGATAACAACCGGAATTCCCATCGTCTTTTCGTCAGTCTTAAGTTGTTTCAATACTTCCCTCCCGTGTATATCTGGCAAGTCGAGGTCGAGTAAGATTATATCGGGCCTATACTCAATGGCAGTGTCAAGCGCCTGCTTCCCATATATCCGGGTAATCAGGTGGATGCCACTTCGTTGACTGGAAAGGATTTGTTCGACCAATTCAATATTGGATAGGTTGTCTTCGATATATAATATGGTGCCCGATTTATTGGCGAGATTTGATGCCAGACCATGAAGTCCACCTGATTTTTGCAAACTTCCCAGCTGGCTCTCGATATAAGGGAGTTCGAACCAGAAAACACTTCCTTCCCCTAAAACACTCTCTACATTAATAATACCGCCTAAAGCGCCTATTATTTTCTCCACCACCGTAAGTCCTAATCCAGTGCCTTCAGTCAACGATTTTTCGGCTCCAATCCGTTCAAATGGGGTGAAAAGTTTCGGCAGATCCTCTGCTGATATCCCCAATCCGGTATCAGTAATAGCTATTCTAATCATTACGATACCCGCGTTGTTTGCAGGTTGTATTTCTGCATTTATTAAAACAGATCCACCCTCATGGTTATATTTAATTGCATTATTTAGCAAATTCAACAATACCTGCTTTAATCGTTGCTTGTCTGATTTTACAAACAATTGATTGGAAGGCGTATTAATAAATTCAATCTTGATCCGTCGTTCATTGGCCTGCAATTTTACAATATCAATCATTTCCTCAATGACCGGGCCTATCTGAACTGGTTCCAGCGAAAGTGATATCTTACCAGCTTCAATACGCGAAATATCGAGAACCTCGTTGATCAGGTCCAACAAATGCTTGCCACTTTTCATGATATGGACCACCCCCTTTTTCTGGACTGTGGTGAGTTCACCCATTTCGAGCAACTGTGCAAACCCAAGGATTGAATTCATTGGCGTCCTCAGTTCATGGCTCATACGCGACAAAAATTCACTCTTGGCCAGGTTGGCCTGATCTGCTTCCATTCGGGCTTTCCTGAGGTCGGTTTCCATTATTTTACGTTCCGTAATATTCACTGCAACCGACAAAATACAACGTTCCGATCCGATATAAATCTCTTCAGCCGATAATAATAAAATAATCAAATTGTTTGATTTCGAGTACGCAATAATTTCAATTTCTCTCACCTGGAGGCCCCTGTTAATTGCCTCTTGTATAGTACCCTCTGCCGAATTTACCTTGACAATACCAAGGGTTACAAGAGTTTTACCCTTGATCTCCTCACGTGAATATCCAAGTGTACTTACAAAAGCATTATTCACATCCACAAATTGATCATCATCAAATCTGGTGATCGTCATAATGGACGAATTTGATTGAAAGGCAGAGGAGAATTTCTGCTCCGAAAGTTGAATTTGTGATACGTCTTTACTAACCCCGTATAGTACCGGGGCTCCATTCCAGAAACCTGCTTTTACTCTGGTTTCAACCGGTATCTGTTTACCCGATTTGGTTACAATCGGTACAGGGCTGAATTCGCTGTTACCAGCCAACATCTCGTCAACAATTAGTTCGGCTTCTTCTCTGCGGGTTGAAGGGAAAACCATCAGCACACTTTCATGGTAGAGTTCCTCCTCTGAATATTCCAACCGGGTTTTTACGGTCTTGTTCATGTGGATGATGTTTCCCTGTTGGTCTAATACCCAAAGAAAATCATCGATGGTATTGAAGAAGGTTTCATAATTCTGACGGGTTTGTTCCATTAAGTTTTCCGTCCGTTGATTATGGATCAGACTGGCCAGCATACTGCTCCAGACTTTCAGCATATTCATCTCTGTTGAATTGTAATCTCTTTTTGAATTCACTGAATCGAGACCAACAAAACCAATGAGATTATTTTCGACCAACAAAGGAATCACCGCCAATGATTGAATGCCTTGAGGTTCGAACATTTCACGTTCACTCTGCCAGCTTTCAGGCAAATCCTGAACTGATGGGATTATTATATTTCCATGAGCCAGCAATGTCTCCATCCATTTCGGAAACAAATTGCATGGAATTTCCTGAAGGTTTTCGATTTCAGGAGGAATTCCTTCGTTACACCACTCATAGGTATTACTCATGGTATCATCGGTACCATTAATCTCAAAAATATAGGCCCGATCGGCATTCAGGAACTGGCCTATCCGCAGTAAGGCAAGCTTTAGAGCCGAATCGATTTCAGCACCCATAATTCCGGTTAATTTGGTCGATAACTGAAGTATCTCATTTTCAAAGTCAGCCGCCTGCTTTTGACTGGTTATATCCCAATTGATGCCGATCAACCGCAGGGCAGAACCAGAATTATTGCGCTGACAAGTGGCAAGACCTCTGACATGATGAACAGAGCCGTCGGCCCATACGACCCTGAACTCGGTATCAAATTCCTTTTCGCCACTAATGGCCATTTGTATTGCTTCGTCACTTCTGATCTTATCATCAGGATGAAGTGATTTCAGCCAGGCCTCGTAAGCGCTGCTGAAATCTTCTTGCCTGACCCCGTAAATGGCGAACATCTGATTGTCCCACAGTAGAATATTATTAACCACATCGTAATCCCAAACACCGATGCCACCTACACGAAGTGCAAGACTTAACCGGGATGACATTTGCGCTAACTTATCTTCTGAAAATTTGCGTTCAGTGATATCCTTCAGAGTTCCATAAGTTCCGGTAATCTCCTCGTTATCGTTCAACGCTAAGCGGGCAAATACTTCAATCCAGCGGAAACCTCCATCTTTGGTCAGGCACCTGGTTTCGTGCCGGTAATAGTCTTTCTCCCGCTTAACCAAAGGTTCGGTTAACTCCGTGATTCCTGCCCGGTCTAACGGATGGACGAAATTAAGGTAGCTCTGACCCAGTGATTCTTCAACAGTGAATCCGGTGACAACTTCCCACGATTTATTCAGAAACCGCCACAATCCCGTTGCATCAGTCTGAAAAATAACTTCGTTCACATTTTCAACAACGGTGCGGTAACTCTTTTCGCTTTCGCTTAATGCATCCTCAACTCGTTTTCGTTCCTCGATTTCATTTAGCAGATCCTTATTGGTATTTGCCAACTGTTCCGTTCTTTGTTCAATTCTAAACTCAAGATTGGCATTCAGATCAAGTATTTCCTGTTCAGCTTGTTTTCGTTGAGAAATGTCCTGTTTTATAGCCAGGTAATTTGTGATTTTCCCACTTTCATCGCGAATGGGTGTAATAGACACCGCTTCCCAATAAAATTCTCCATTTTTCTTTTTGTCCTTCCATTCACCATACCAGTTGTCACCTGCTTTAATGGTTTCCCATAAATCCTTATAAACCGATTGGCTTGTTTGCCCTGACTTAAGAATACTCGGATTCTGCCCCAAAACCTCTTCAAGCAGGTATCCGGTAATAGCAGAAAAAGCCGGGTTAACATATTCGATTTTCCCTTTCAAGTCGGTAATAACAATAATATCAGGACTCTGTTCTACTGCCAGCGAAAGTTTCTTTATTTCGGCTTCTTTAAGCTTCTCGTTGGTAATGTCCCGAACGAATGTCAGAACGCGATCGGTTCCCATCGGGGCTAACCTGACTTCAAAAGCTGTGAAGGAATTGTCTCTGTTTCCTAAAAATTCATACGTAATCAGGCTTTGCTGATAAAGACAATCTTCTACTTTATTAATGTATCGTTGCGCTAATTCTTCATCGAAAATATCTTTAATATTTAATCCAACGTTTTGTTCATTATGTATAGGTGACCTATCGGGGGTAGAGCTATAGTATTCTAGACAAGTGCCATTTTTGTCAACTATAATAATCAAATCGGGTATTGCACCTATAATTGCCGACAGTCTTTCATTCTGTTGTTTAATTTCCTGTTCGGCCAGTTTCTTCTCTGTTACATCAATATTTACACCTTTTAAACGAACCAGCTTTTCATTCTCAAATTCAGGAATGATGTTATTTTGTATCCATCGGTATTCGTTGTCCGGCATCCGAAGTCGAATGTCATAAATTACAGGCTGTCTGAGCGCTGTCATTTCTTCCACCTTTTCTTTTACCAGGTGAAGATCGTCCGGATGAACCCGTTCCTGGAAAAATTGGGTTTTCATTTCTGTCCCGGCCGGAATTCCCATTAAGTGATAATAATTCTTCGACCAGGTAAGATTGTCATGGATCAAATCTAATTCCCAACTGCAGATTTGTGAAATTTCCTGTGCCTGGTTCAACGCATCTTCATTAATTTTTAAAGCATTTAAGGCGCTTTTTTGAAGGTTAATGTTTACAGAAGAACCTCGGTATCCTTTCACATTTCCATCTGAATCGAAATAAGGCATGCCATTGGTCATTACCCAGTTCATTTTCCCATCATCGCCCTGAACAAGGCTT
>CAIRSO010000679.1 GCA_903881215.1 uncultured Bacteroidia bacterium | reverse complement strand
TAATACTTTCATCCTAAAAATCCCGATTCAAACCCCCTTTACTATATTCCATATCCAGTTGAGCAAAAGCAAGACAATCGCAGGAATAGCTACCCATTTACGACGTAATGTATTTTCAAAAAGTCTAAAAAAAGAATAAAGTGAATCATTTTTCTGAACCAGGTCAAAGCCAATCCAAAATGGGAAAAGTACAAGTATTATTAAAAACAAAAATCCAAGGGGATTCCAATACAACCCTCCTGCAATATCTCCATGGATCAAGGCAACAACAGATCGGGTCGAACCACAAGATGGACACGGTATATGTAAGAAATGCCTGACGAGACATACATCATAGCTTCTGCCAATCTCTTCAGCATTTAACCTCCAAACCAAGGACAACCAGAGGTAGCCAACTACACAAGCCAGCGAAATAAAGAGATAGAATTGATTGCGCTTCAATGACATCAATAAATCGCCATCATCAATTTTTCGGTATTCTTTCTGCGGGTAATTCCCATAATCATGACCCAGTCGATCAATACCCAAATACCGAGTCCTCTGCAGGTGAGTAATTTGGCTACGCCTAAACCTATGTCACCAAGCATAAAACGATCGACAGCCAAGGGGCCTGTAACCAGGGAGACAATCAGGATGATAACCGGATCGTCGAACTGCATAAATTGCAGCATCCTCCATTGAGATTCATCCATTGCCAACAAGCGCTCTCTAATTTGAAACATTTGATGCCCCTCTAAATACTTTGAATTAGACATCAAAAACATGTCCACACTTTGTGCATCCATTTGGTAAAATATTAAGTTAAACCAGTTAAGGGATTAATCAATGCTTGCGTAATCCAATAATAAGACGATAATTCTGTCTTAAAATTACATAAACTCATGAGATGCACATTATTTCTTCAACCGATCTTTAAATACCTTCTCGAATTTTTCAAATTTTGGCTGAATGACTGCCCTGCAATAGGGTTCATTCTTGTGTAACCTGTAATATTCCTGGTGGTAATCTTCTGCTGCAAAAAACCTACCAACCGGTTCCACCTTGGTAACGATAGACCGATCAAACACCTTGGCTTTGCTAAGGGCACCAATAACAGCAGAGGCAACCTGCTCCTGGGATTTGTTGTGGTAAAAAATCACAGACCTATACTGTGTTCCAACATCAGCTCCTTGTCGGTTAAGTGTGGTGGGATCGTGAACCGTGAAGAACACTTTTAAGATTTCTTCTGTACTTGTCTGTTGGGGATCAAATACAATTTCCGCAACTTCCGCGTGACCAGTTTCACCACTGCAAACCTCCCGATAGGTTGGATTTGCCAATTTGCCACCTGAATAGCCTGAGGTAACCTTTTCAACTCCTTTCAAACTATTGTATATTGCCTCAATGCACCAGAAACAACCGCCACCTAAAGTGATGGTATCTAATTGGGTTGATTTACCGGTACTCAAGACCGCGACATCAGGCTCAAAATCAAGCGCGATAGAATTCATGCAATATCGTTTCCCGGTAGGTTTCGGACCATCATCAAACAGATGGCCAAGATGGCTTCCACATCGTCCGCAAAGTGCTTCGGTACGATTCATTCCGAAACTACGGTCTTCATGAAAAGTTACGCTCTTTGGATCGATCTGCTCAAAGAAACTGGGCCATCCGCATTCACTGGCAAATTTGGCATCTGATCGGAACAATTGGAATCCACATGCTGCACAATAATAGGTACCTTTCCCGGTAAAGTCCCAGAATTTCCCGGTGAAGGATCTTTCAGTTGCCTTATTTCGGGCTACTTCATACAAATCTTTGGGAAGTACCCGCTTCCATTCTGCATCAGAGACGTTTAACTTTGTTTGATCAGTTCTGGAATAATAGGGATTTGCTGTCTTTTTATCGTTGGGAGTGTTCATTTTAGAAATGTTTGATGGAGTTATAACAACATAATTCTCTGAACCATGCCATGCAAGAGGTGTTACATAACTATAGCCGATAAGCGTGAGTCCAAGGCTAATCCAGAAGATTAGCGAGTATAAAAAAGATTTATTGTTCATATTGTCATTAGACTTTATGAACATTTTACGATTAAAACTGTATCAGGTTTTATTCCTGGTACACCTTTTTGATTTTGAAACAATATTTAACTAATAGATTGTCGATCTAAGAATCGAAGAAATGCTTTATTTGAGTGTTCAATGTTCTGCACAGGATTAAAATAGTTTTGTAATGGCATTGCCAATAAATACTGCTACCAATCCCAGGAAGACACTTAATCCGGTGTAAAGTGCAAAATAGAGGAAATTACCATCTTTTAGCAATGTCACATTTTCATTGGCAAAAGCAGAAAATGTCGTAAAACCACCACAAAAACCTACTGTCAGAAAAATTCGCCATTCATCGTTAATCAAATTTGTCCTTTCAGAAATACCAAAGATCAATCCAATCAGCAAACACCCAAGTAGGTTGACAACCATCGTACCAAAAGGGAAGGCCGATACAATACTATTTTGTACAATTTTCGAGGTAAGATATCTTGCTATCCCGCCAAAAAAACTTCCGGAACCAATGATGAACAACGTTTTAAGCATACTAAAAAAATTATGAGTTATGAGTTATGACGCCGCGATCCTGAAAGTAGCGTCTTCACTTTAGCCTTTAGCCTTTCACCTTTTGCCTTTAACCTTTTGCCTTTAACCTTTAGCCTTATATAATTAATTTCAAAAACAACTCCATCCCCTTCCTTTTCGAGTCATCCATGTGATAAAAAATATTTTCGCGGAAATAGGTCTCAAAGGGATAATCAGGATAACGCTGTTGATATTCGGCAATCACTTCCGGAATATGAACAATACCATCATGAAGAGCCTCAGAAAATTGTTTGACAAAGGCATCATCTATCGGTTTATTTGCTACCCAGCAGGCAAAGACAAAATCCAGTCCGGTAAGTGCTTTCCAGGCTTCACCAAGATCGTAGACATATGGGAATTTATTCTCTGCCTCAAATACTCGATCACCAATAATGACTCCTGCCGTACTTCCTTTGATGTCTTCTTCTATATAATTGACTCCTCCATTTTTCCACTCCGGATGGATTTGCCAAAGATCCCTTGCCAGGATTCTAACCAATTGAACAGAAGTACGTGACTGATAGTCAAGTATAATACTTTTCACTTCTTCCAGTGGCACCTGACTAACAAGTACTACTGTCCTGACTTTACCTGAGCAGGCAATACAAAAATCGGTAAGGATATTGGCACCCACAACGTCATTCATCTCAGCTACAGGGATAATTCCAATATCTACCGTCCCGGATTTGAGCTTATCAGCGCAAACTGAAGGGATGTCTAACGATAGTTCTATGTTATCCATGATGGAAGAGTGGGTAATTCCATAAAGAAAAGGCTTGGTATTCAAATATGTAATGGCAGAAATTCTAATTTTTCCCATAATCAATTGTTGTTGCACAAATTTATTAAAGTTTGGGAGTTGAAATTGTTACTTTTGCACTTAAATAGTAATATGTTTTCAGATGGAATTGCAGATGTTAACAGCCATCTCGCCTATCGACGGACGTTACCGCGATAAAGTGGCCGAGCTTGGGAAATATTTTTCGGAATTCGCCCTGATTAAATACAGGCTCTTTGTTGAAGTAGAATATTTTATCGCACTTACCGAGATTCCACTTCCACAATTGATTTCCTTCCCTGGTCAAATAAAAAAAGAGCTCAGGAAATTATGCGTTGAATTCTCTCAGGAGGATGCCTCCCGGATCAAGGAGATTGAAAAAGTCACCAACCATGATGTTAAAGCTGTAGAATATTTTTTAAAAGAAAAATTCGATCTTCTTGAGCTGGAAGCTTTTAAAGAATTTATTCATTTTGGCCTCACCTCTCAGGATATAAACAATA
The DNA here is from genome assembly GCA_903881215.1 of uncultured Bacteroidia bacterium. Classification (GTDB taxonomy): domain Bacteria; phylum Bacteroidota; class Bacteroidia; order Bacteroidales; family Prolixibacteraceae; genus CAINVV01. The sequence goes on along the minus strand of CAIRSO010000679.1, from coordinate 4,571 downwards.
CTGCCGTCCCATGTTCCATGCAGGATGCAATTAAGGAGGTTTATCTGCCTGCCATGAAAGGCTTATTGGCAAAACTTGACAATCTTTCCAATACCTGGAAAGCTATTCCAATGCTTGCAAAAACGCATGGACAACCTGCTTCTCCGACTTTATTGGGAAAAGAAATCAGGGTATTCTCTGAAAGATTGGAGGTTCAATTGAGTCAGCTGGAGACCATTCCATGTTACGCTAAATTTGGTGGTGCAACAGGGAATTTAAATGCCCATCACGTTGCCTATCCTTCCATTGATTGGGTCGGTTTTTCAAATAGGTTTGTAAGGGAAGCATTGAAACTGGAGCGTTCCCAAACGACCACCCAAATTGCCCATTATGATAATTATGCCGCTATATTTGATTGTCTGAAAAGGATCAATACCATTCTGATTGACCTCGACCGTGACTTCTGGACCTATGTCTCCATGAACTACTTTAAGCAACAGATCAAAAAGGGTGAAATCGGTTCATCGGCCATGCCGCACAAAGTGAATCCGATCGATTTTGAAAATTCAGAAGGAAACCTTGGTGTTGCAAATGCACTTTTCGAGCATCTTTCAGCCAAACTTCCAATTTCAAGACTCCAGCGCGACCTGACCGACTCTACTGTTCTGCGTAACGTTGGGGTTCCCTTTGCTCATACGCTGCTTTCGATCAAATCGACAATGAAAGGATTAGGCAAATTATTGCTCAATGAGGAGGCCATCAACCACGATCTTGAGGAAAACTGGAGCGTTGTGGCTGAAGCAATACAGACAATCCTGAGGAGGGAAGCTTATCCCAATCCTTACGAGGCTTTAAAAGAGCTAACAAGGGTCAACCGAAAAATTGATCAAAATGTCTTCCTGGAATTTATCGACCAACTGGATATATCTGAGGTCATAAAAGAGGAGTTGAGAAAAATAACACCCCAAAACTACACAGGGATTGTCTCCTGAACCAAATAATTATCAGTGTGAAAGGTCTCTATAGTTTATTGATCCGATTTCTTCCCCCATACAAAGGCTATGTGATCATGAACGTTGTGTTCAACCTTTTGGGTGCCATATTTGGAGCATTCCAATTTGCCACTCTTGCACCTGTCTTGGGAGTCTTATTCGGTACGCAGGAAAATGTGCCTAAACCCGAAACCTGGAGTTTTTCAGTTGACAGCGTCATAAAGAATGTCCTTTACCTGATCAGCAATATGATAGAAACCAGTGGCAAAGAGCTGGTATTGATTTATCTCGGCATCTTCATGATTGTTATGGTTATTTTAAAAGTCGGCTTTACGTATATGGCCTCTTTTGTTATGGTGCCCCTGCGCAATGGCGTCGTTTGTGACATACGAAACCAGATCTACCATAAGATACTTTCACTGCCACTTGGATTCTTCTCTGAAGAGCGTAAAGGCGATATAATTGCCCGTACCACCGGCGATGTCCAGGAAGTTGACAACTCCATTTTCAACTCAATCGAAATGATGTTCAAGGATCCAATGATCATCATTATTTCACTTTGTGCGATGATCTACATGTCGTGGTCTCTGACACTGTTTGTATTTCTGATGCTGCCTGTTGTCGGATACCTTATCGGGAAGGTCGGAAAGAGCCTAAAAAAGCCCTCCATGAGAGGACAGAACAAGATGGGAGAACTGCTTTCAACCATCGAAGAATCTCTATCAGGGTTACGAATTATCAAGGCATTCAATGCCGAACATAAGATGAAATCAGTTTTCGGCAGGCAGAATACTGAATATTACCACATTATGAACAAACTAATGTGGCGCCGTTATCTGGCTCATCCGATGAGTGAATTACTTGGAACCATGGTAATTGTCGTAGTTTTATGGTATGGCGGGCGTTTGGTTCTAAGCAATACCAGTGAACTGACACCTCAGGGATTTATTACTTACCTCACTTTTTTCTATAGTATTATCAATCCTGCCAAATCCTTTTCAACAGCCTTATATTCTGTGCAAAAGGGATTGGCATCGATGCAACGTATCGACATGATCTTACTGGCAGAAAATAATATTGTTGACAAGCAGGATGCTGTTCATGTAAAAGAGTTCAATAATAATATCGAATACCGTCAGGTAGGCTTTAAATATATCGACGATGAGGTACTTAAGAATGTCTCATTAACAATTGAAAAGGGAAAAACTATTGCATTGGTAGGTCAGTCCGGTTCTGGAAAATCGACATTTGTAGACCTTCTGCCACGCTTCTGGGACATCCAATCCGGCAGTATACTGGTTGATGGCATCGATATCCGGGATTACAAAATCGCTGATCTGCGTGGTTTGATGGGAAATGTAAACCAGGATCCTATTCTATTCAATGATACTTTTTACAACAATATCTCGTTTGGCGTCGAAACAGCAACGATGGAGCAGGTAGTAGCAGCTGCCAAAGTGGCCAATGCACACGAATTTATCTCTACCTCACCTGACGGATATTTAACCAATATTGGAGACCGGGGCGGGAAATTATCGGGAGGTCAGAGACAGCGAATCTCTATTGCCCGGGCAGTTCTGAAGAACCCGCCCATCCTGATTCTGGATGAAGCAACTTCTGCCCTGGACACTGAATCTGAGAAACTCGTTCAGGAGGCGCTTGAAAACCTGATGAAAAACCGAACATCCATTGTCATTGCTCACCGCTTATCAACCATTAAGAAGGCGGATCTTATCTGTGTTTTCCATGAAGGGGAAATTGTGGAACGCGGCACACATACTCAGTTGATTGAGATCAAAGGAATCTACAACAAACTTCATTCCATGCAGAATCTGTGATAATGCTAAGAAACAAAAAAAGGGAGCAAATGCTCCCTTTTTTGTTAGGCGGTGATCATTACTGAACAGCATCAGTCAATTCATTGCCTGCTTTAAATTTAACGACTTTTTTGCCGGCGATTTTAATGGTAGCACCGGTTTGAGGGTTACGACCCGTACGGGCAGGACGATCAGAAACTGAGAAGGAACCAAATCCGACAAGTGCCAGACGATCGCCTTGTTTTAAGGCCTCAGTTGTTGTTTTTACAAAAGCTTCGATTGCTTTTTTGGCATCGGCTTTAGTTACTCCGGCTTCTGCAGCAACGGCATCAATTAATTGCGCTTTGTTCATAACTAATAAGAATAATAAATGGTTAATAATTTAGATTTTCCCGAAAGATTTTGCGTTTATTCAATTTAGATCACCAGCTTTTATTAAAAGTGTTGTCAACACAATTTCTCCAGAAGGAACCTTCATTTGATCAGTTTTAAAATTAAAATTGTACAAATGATTTACTTGGACTAATTTCAATACAATTTTCTAAATATCAAAATTTTCACACACTTTTTATCAACAGACAACATAATATTTTTTAATTGTAATCTTTTGCCGATTGGAAAAAAGGTTTACTTTTGCAGTCGCAAACAAGGAGAGATGGCAGAGTGGTCGATTGCGGCGGTCTTGAAAACCGTTGTACCGTGAGGTACCGGGGGTTCGAATCCCTCTCTCTCCGCAGATACGGGTGTAGCTCAGTCGGTAGAGCACTGGTCTCCAAAACCAGGTGTCGGGCGTTCGAGTCGCTCCTCCCGTGCAAATTTCCCCTTCTCACAACAAATCAAAATTACAGCATTCTCAGATTCTTCTGAGGGTGATTTTGATTGGCCTTTTTGGAATAATCGTGGGAGAAAAGGCTAAAGGCTAAAGGCTAAAGGTTATAGTAAGAACTATTCTATCAGCATCTTACAATTTTCATCGTCTCGTCTTTCCTATCTCATGTCTCATGTCTCATCTCTCATTTCTGTAATCCCCCAACTCACAACTTTCAACTCTCAACTCTCAACTCTCAACGTCTCTGCCATACATTCCATTGCCATTTTTTCAGCAAAATCAAAAATAGAAAGACATGATCATGACCGGAAACTGCCATATAGTCAGCCGGAATCTATTGGCACAGGCTTTGATCCATGCTGATATCAAATGCAATCATTAACTTAAAATAGGTTCAAAAATGAAAGGAAAAATCGGGGTTACAAGTGAAAACCTTTTCCCAATTATTAAGAAATTTCTTTATTCTGATCACGACATTTTTCTTCGTGAGATCGTTTCAAATGCCGTAGATGCCTCTCAAAAACTCAAAACATTGGCTGCTGCAAGCAAATATAGCGGGCAAATTGAGGCTTTAAGCGTCAGGATCGTGGTTAACAAAGAGCAAAAAACGCTTACAGTGTCGGATAATGGCATCGGAATGAACTCAGAGGAGGTCGAAAAGTACATCAACCAGATCGCCTTTTCTGGAGCAGATGAGTTCCTCAAAAAGTATAAAAATGATGCAAATGCCATTATCGGACATTTCGGTCTTGGATTTTATTCTTCCTTTATGGTATCAGAGGAGGTGGAGATAATTTCAAAATCTTATAAGAAAAATTCGAAAGCCGTTCGTTGGGTTTGCGATGGATCTCCGGAATTCATGATGGAAGATACAGAAAAAGAGGCTGTCGGAACAGATATCATCATGCACCTGAATTCTGATTCATTGGAATTCCTGGAAGAGAACAGGATTAC
>CAIRSO010000678.1 GCA_903881215.1 uncultured Bacteroidia bacterium | reverse complement strand
TTATTGAAAGTTTCAACAACATTAACTGCTAATATGTTGCAAACTAGCTATGTGGATGGAATTATTTATGGTATTAGATTTGATAAAGATTTCTTTAACGGCAAGGTTAACTGGGGATTAAACTACAGATATGTTGATTATACCTATTTGGCCTCTTCCGGAAAACTTATTGAACACATTGGCGCTGCTGACTTATCTATTCAATTTACCCGTAAATTTTCCTTGTCAGTTAGCTATGAAGGAACCTTTGAGCAACAGAATGTTTACCATCAGATCTATGGTAGTCTGATTAAGCGTTTTTAATATTTTCATAAATTCATCTCAGTTTTTATTTACCGGATTACAAAACAAAAGGGTTTTCATTGCGAAAACCCTTTTGTTTTATTTCCTTAATCAAAAAACATTTCAGCTCATTTGGGCCTTGATCTTCTTCAGATTTTTTCTTCTGCGGTTTTTAATACGTATGATGTAATCCATGTAATAGAGCGCAGGGACGAACAGAAGGGTAAGAAACGTCGCAAAGCTCAATCCGAAGATAATTGTCCAAGAGAGAGGTCCCCAGAAGGCAACATTATCGCCTCCAAAATAAATCTGTGGATTGAAGGAGGTGAACAAGGTTTCAAAGTTAATGTTCATTCCGACAGCCAAAGGAACCAAACCAAGTATCGTTGCTGATGCTGTAAGAACAACAGGCGTAATTCTGGTCTTTCCTGCCTGGATAATAGCATCTCTTGTTTTCATTCCCCGTTTTTTCATCTCGTCGCAGAATTCCACAATCAATATTCCGTTTCGGACAACAATTCCACCAAGTGCTACAATGCCTAAGCCAGTCATCATAATGACCAGATCCATGCGGAATACAATCACACCCAATAAAACTCCAACAATACTAAATATCACCTCACTTAGAATAATGATAGATTTACTGATTGAGCCAAATTGTGATATCAGAATAAAGAATATCATGCCTAGTGCTATAATCATTGCCTTCATCAGAAATGAGGAGGTTTCGGCCTGGTTCTCCTGTTCTCCAGTGAGCTTGATAGAAGTGCCGGAATGCATGGAGAAATCCTTGGCCAATGCTTCGATTTTGGGCACTATATCATTTGGTGCATACCCGGATATTACATTTGAATAAATAGTAATGATACGTTTTTGATCCAGTCGTTTTATTCCGGCATATGAGCTTGAATATTCGATTTTTGCTACTGTTGAAAGTGGTATAGTCCTGATCTGTCCGGAGTTCATATCACGGTAGGTTATAACCAGATTGATCAACGAATTGATATTTTCGCGTGTTAACTTCGAATATCGAAGGGTAATTGGAAATTCATCTTCATCTTTCTTGAATTTTGAAATCTCTTTCCCAAACAAAGCCGTTCTGAGTTCAAGTCCAATTTGACCAGTCGAAAGTCCAGCCCTTTGAGCTCTGTCACGATCGATGTTAATCATGATTTCAGGAGAATTTAATTCAAAGTCAGTTTTGAGTTCCTCTACCCCTGGAATATTTAATGAATCGAGGTAATTGCGGAATCCGAAAGCATCTGACACCAATTCATCCATATTTTCACTGGTAACCTCAATGTTGATTGGTTGTCCGGTTGGAGGTCCCATTTTGCTTTTGCCAACAGTTATCTCAGCTCCGGCAATATCAGCAATCGATTCACGTATTTTCTCCATATATTGTGTTGTGGAGATACCGGTTGTCCTGAATTTGCTTTCAACAAAATTGATCGAAATCTTACCTTTGTTAAATGGTTTACCGGCACTTGAAAAACCCTCCTCTTCGGCTCCAATGGTAATGTTGGAGATCACTGACTCAACATCTGGATTTTTTTGTCCTATAGCTTGATAGACACGCTTTTCTGCTATTCTTGTAACGCTGTCCGTTACATTTTGATCAGTTCCTCCAGGCATTTTTACATATACCATGATGCTGTTGGGATCACTATCAGGAAAAAACAGTACTTTAGGTTTTACGATGCCTGTAAGCACAATGGTAAAAATGAAAAGTACTACCATTGCTCCAAGCATCCAAAGAGGACGGAAACCATACAGCACCCAACGCAACTGTTTCTCATATGCTGCCATCATCTTTGGCCATAATTTTTCCTGAAATGATTTGATCCAATATTGGATAGCATAGTGGTAAAGAAAAACCATCAAAATTGCAAATACGATGAAATTGCCTATTCCATATGATTTGAACAGATAGAAAACTACGGCCAAACCAAACATTCCAAGCAAAATTTTCTTCGTTCGCTTCCATTCAGCCTTGGCATCTGAATCAAATTCATGTGCCATAAAAGAGACGGCAAATACGGGATTAAATATGTAAGCGACAAAAAGGGATGCAAACAATGTTATAATTAAAGTGACCGGTAGATAGTGCATAAATTGTCCAACAATACCTGGCCAGAATGCCAATGGGAAAAATGGAGCAAGGGTTGTTAGCGTACCGGATAAAATGGGCAAAAATACTTCACCCGCAGCCAGTTTGGCGGCGACACGGATATCAGGGTGACTTTTGTGCATCCGGTGCGTATTTTCGATCACTACAATCGCATCATCGACCACAATTCCAAGGGCAAAAATGAAAGCAAACATCACAATCATATTCATCGTAAATCCGATGTTTGGAATGATCAGATAAGCTATGGCCATCGAAAGTGGAACTGAGAGGGCCACGAAGAAAGCATTGGTAAAGCCCATGAAGAACATCAGTACGATGGTAACAAGAATGAACCCAATTATGATCGTATTGTTTAGCTCTTCCAGCGTGTTACGTGTCATGCGACTCTGATCTCCGGAGATAGTCATGGTTAAATCATCCGGAAGTTCCTTGCCTTTAACTGATGAAACAATTTCCTTGATCTGGTCTGAAGCATCCAGCAGGTTTGTACCGCTCTTTTTGATAACATTAAGAGTAATAACGTTTTTACCATCCAGACGGGAGAAACTCTCTTGTTCTTTAAAGTTATCACTGACTTCGGCGAGATCACTTAATTTGATGTATGCTCCACCCGAGGCATGAACAATAATGTCGCGTACTTCCTGAACGTTTTCAAACTGACCCTTTAGCCGAACGGTATTTTTTGTTCCGTTCATGGTAATAGTACCGCCTGAAATAGTCAGGTTTTCACGGGCTACAGCACCTTCTATGTCTGCAAAAGTGACTCTGGCTGCCTGCATTTTAAAAATATCGGCATTAATCTGAATTTCACGTTCCAAGGCACCAACAATATCAACCCTTGTAATTTCCTTGACACCCTCTATTTTGTCTTGTACTATTTCAGCATATTTTTTCAGTTTATCCAGCTCATAATTCCCTGAGATATTTATATACATCACCGGAAATTCTGCCAGATTGACATCCATGATTTGAGGTTGATCCGGGAGGTCACTGGGTAAATCTCTTTTTGCTTTGTCAACAGCGTCTCTAACCCGTTGCTTGGCAGATTCAACTGCCACACTTGGATCAAACTCTACAACAATGGATGAGAAATCCTGGACTGAATTGCTGGTGATTTTTTTGACGTCAGCGATGGATTTCAACTGTTTTTCAATGGGACGAGTTACCAGATTCTCGATGTCAACCGGTGAAGTACCGGGATAGGGAGAATTGACAATGATATACGGAATTATCACTTCCGGAAATTGTTCCTTTGGAATTTGGTAATAATTGAGCAAACCAAGGATAGAGATAATGAAGGCCAGTACATACACACTTGTCTTGTTATCAACCGCCCAGCTGGTTGCAAAAAATTCTTTGATAAAAAATTTATCCTTTGACATAATTACTTTATTTGTCGATTAGAAAATGACAGATGATCCTTCTTTCAGGTTTTGATAGCCGGCTGTGATCACCTGATCTCCCGGATTTAGACCGGAGATAATTTCTGTCTCGCCATTGTAATCCATTCCGGTAGTTACAATTTTGCGGACAGCCAAGATTTTATCACCTTGTTTGACTGCTACATATACAAATTTTCCTTCCTGGTTACTTTGAACAATATTGACAGGTAGTACCAGTGAAGCTTCATTGGTATAGTCTTTGATTTTCAAGTACGCTATCATGTTGGCACGAAGTTCGAACTCTTTGGTAGAAAACCGGCATTCAACTTTGAAAGTACGGTTTGAAGGATCAATGAAGCGGCTGGTAAAGCTTAATTTTGTCTCAATTTCCTGACCAAAGTCCGGGAATCGGATAATGGCCTGGTTGCCATTTTTGATCCTTGATGCAAAATTCTCAGATACTTCGGCGGTAACTTTGGCGGATGACATGTTGATGACACGAATAACAGAATTAGGCAATCCCGGGGAAACCATTTGTCCGATTTTTAATGGAACACTTTCTACAGAACCGCTAATTGGAGAGATCACACTTGCCATTGAAATTTGTTCCTGCAAGGTTTTGATACGTTTCTCAAGCGATTCTTTTGTCGCTTTGGCTTGAAGAAATTGTACTTCACTACCAATTTTTTTATCCCAAAGGTTATTCTGCTTTTCAAAGATGATGTTGGCCATATCAAGTTGGGTTTTTACTTCCTCAACAGATTGCTTAAGCACTTGTGCATCCAGAGTAGCCATAACATCTCCCTTTTTAACAAAGGAGCCTTCTTTAACATAAACATTAGTAACTACACCAGGAATTTGAGGACTCACAGAAACATTTTGATCGCCATCAACAACTCCCTGAATTTCAATAAAATGGTAGAATGGGATTGTTTTAAGATCTGTCACCTTTACCTGAATGGCTTTTTCAATCTTTTCTTGATTTGGATTTACTTCAGCCTCGAGTTTCGAGATTTTAGTGTTCAGAACATCACGTTCATTTTTGAGTTTATCCAATTCTCCTTTTTTGTTGTTGCTCTGATTGCAGGCGACCAGCGTGGCAAGGATGGCCAAAGTGAACAATAGGTTTTTCATCTTATTATTATTTGTTTTTATAATTTCTTTTATTTT
>CAIRSO010000677.1 GCA_903881215.1 uncultured Bacteroidia bacterium | reverse complement strand
GTTTTTCTTTCTGTAGCGATGGGAGTAATTTATTTCCGCAACAGGCTATACAAAAAGGAGAAAATGACTGTTGGGCTATTTCACCTTGCATTTATTTTAATGGTCTTAGGTGCTGGTGTCACAAGGTACATTGGCGAAGAGGGTGTCATTCACATCAGGGAAGGTGAGTCATCCTCTGAACTGGTTACTTCAGACCAATATTTTCACATGTTGGTATCACAGGGTGATCAACATTTGGAGGGAGAACAAAAAGTACTTTTGACCCCATTTTCTGAGGGAGCAATCGGCGCTACTTTTGAATTTAATGGCAAAAAATTGAAAGTCAGATCTGTGGAATTCCTCTATAATGCACAATCCGGTGGTCAGGCCGGATCATCTGTGGGTGGAATGATGAAGCAAGGGAAAGGTGTAAAAGTGAAATTGTCGGATGGTTCGAAAGACGAATTTGTCACAGTATTGATTAGCGATGAAGGTCAGGCTGCATCTGTTAAAGGTCAATATAATGGCGCTGACTATGAAATTTGGATTGGGCCAAAAACTGAAATTCTGCCTTTTGCCATTCATCTGAAAGATTTTCAACTGATTCGTTATCCCGGTTCCATGAGTCCTTCGTCATACAAAAGCGAAGTAACATTGGTTGACAAAGAACAGGGGGTAAACATGGATTTTTCCATTTACATGAATAATGTCCTGAAACATCGGGGATACAGGTTTTATCAGTCCTCGTTTGATCAGGATGAAAAAGGTACCATACTATCAGTTAACAAGGATATGCCTGGTACGATTTTGACTTACATTGGATATTGCCTTCTATTTGGAGCCATCCTTCTCTCAATATTTAACAAGAAAAGCTATTTCTTCCGTTTGATGCAAAAGGCCTCCAAGCCAGTTAAAGCTATGGCATTACTGTCTTTGATTTTCCTTTCCGGACAACTTATGGGTGCTGATGTTTCCAAAAGCGCTGCCAGAGATTTTGCAAAAGTATGGGTTCAGGGTCATGACGGGCGTGTGGAACCTTTCAGTACTCTGGCTTATGAAGTTGTCATGAAGATTTCCCGATCGGAAAGTTTAAACGGTCTATCGCCGGAACAAGCTGTGTTAAGCATGATCACTTATCCTGAGGACTGGCAAAAAGTCCCCATGATTGTTGTGTCGGAGAGTAAAATTGAACAACTTCTTGGTATCTCCTCCGGGAAGGCCTCCTTCGCCGACTTCTTTGACAGTAAAGGGAACTATAAAATGATGAAAGAAGTAGGGGAGGCTTATGCCAGGCAGCCTTCTGAACGTGGCACTTTTGACAATGCTATCATTAAAGTAGACGATAGGCTGAATGTAGCCTACCTGGTTTTTAAAGGGGAACTTCTTCGGTTATGTCCTTCATCTGATCCAAAGAATACCAAATGGGAGGATCTTACAACCGCTCCTGCTTCAACTTCAGGAGCCATGATTAGCAAAGTCTTTTCCGATTACCTGAATGCTGTTCAGAACAATGATGAATCTCGTCAAAAGGCAGATCTTGCCTTGATTGATCAGTTTCAGCGCAAACTTGGATCTGAACTGATTCCGGGAGCCGCAAAACAAAATCTGGAGATCCTGTACAATCGGGTAAATATTTTCAAAGATTTGACTTTCCTATATTTATTAACTGGCTTGGTATTAATGATATTTTATTTCAGGGCCCTGCTGACTACAGGTTCGCTGAACCAAAAAATTGTAGTTTACACTGGATGGATTTTCCTGGCCGGATTCGCCCTGCATACAATCGGTCTGATTATCCGTGGATACATTGCCGGTCATATGCCATGGAGCGATGGGTACGAATCTATGATCTACATTGCCTGGGCAGGCATGCTTGCCGGATTGATCTTTGCACGTAGAAACCCAATGGTTATGGGTGCTGCTGCGTTGCTATCCGGTCTCACTCTTTTTGTAGCCCAGATGAGCTGGCTTAATCCAGAAATTACCAATCTGGTTCCTGTCTTGAAATCTTACTGGCTTGCACTTCATGTGGCTGTCATTACTGCCAGTTATGGATTCCTGGGCGTCAGTGCCATCATCGGACTGCTGAATATGCTATTGGCCAGTATGGTAAAACCAAACAACAAAGAACGGGTTCAGCGCAACATCCGTCACATGACATGGGTCAATGAAGCATCTATGATCCTTGGTCTTTATCTTCTCACTATTGGAACTTTTCTTGGTGCGATCTGGGCAAATGAATCATGGGGAAGATATTGGGGATGGGATCCAAAAGAGACCTGGTCGCTCGTAACAATCCTGGTGTATGCCTTCATTACTCACATGCGCCTGATGCCGGGATACCGTGGATGGTTTGCTGTCAACCTTGCGTCAGTTGCTGGATTGTTGTGTGTCTTGATGACCTATCTGGGTGTCAACTATTACCTGTCAGGTCTTCACTCATATGGAAGCGGAAGTGCATCCTCTTTTCCCTATGCCTTAGTAGGCGTTATTGCCCTGGTTGGCTTAATCGCATGGAGTGCTTTTAACAACTTATCAAAAATCGATTTAAAAGACGAATAACTATTCCTCTATTCATCACTCATGTCTCATCTTACATATTTTATAACTCATAACTCTTTTATCATGAAGTCTATTTCCTATCTTGTATTTGCATTGGTTTTGTTAGCAAGCTGTAACAATGCCAAAGTCAAAAAAACAGAAATTAAACCATCCTCTCCGCATGAGATGGCTATGGAACCCGTCGCTGAAGAAATGCATACTGTTGTGGCCAAGGATGTGATTCAAACCAGTGGCTATACTTACTTATTATTAACAGAAAATGGCAAAGATTATTGGGCTGCTGTTACACGATTTGAAGCCGTAAAGGGCAAGACATACTATTACAAAAGCGGTATGGAGATGCAAAACTTTAAGAGCAAAGAATTGAATCGTGTTTTTGAAAGCATTCAGTTCATCATGGAATTAAGCGATCAGCCAATCACAGAGAAAAAAGCAGAAGTGCTTACTACCAAGGGCAAACAATCACTGGATAAAGTGGAAGGGATCAAAATTGAACCGGCAGCTGGTGCAGTGAAATTGTCCGATCTTTTTGCCAACAAAGCAAACTATGCCGGCAAGAAAGTGAAAGTAACCGGCCAGGTCGTTAAATTCAGTCCGGAAATCATGAGCAAGAATTGGATTCACATTCAGGACGGATCTGAAGCCAATGGTTCTTACGATTTAACTATAACCACTCTTGAAACTGTAGAGGTTGGTACTGTTGTAACACTTGAAGGGATATTGGCGGTCGACAAAGACTTCGGATATGGATACAAATACGATGTAATCCTGGAAGATTCTAAGGTCATTAAATAATAATAAATAGCATAATAAATAAGGGTTGCAGATATCTGCAACCC
>CAIRSO010000676.1 GCA_903881215.1 uncultured Bacteroidia bacterium | reverse complement strand
GTCCGTTTGATTGATGAAATTTATCTCAATCGGGATATAATATAGGTTAGCGGCTATCGTCTCCGGTAGGTTGTCAATTTCCAAAATACGGAATGTATCCTTTTCTGTGGTTACTATTAACTTGTTATCAGCCACCATGGCATCAAATTTTGAAGCAACCTGATCCATATCCTTTGGTGTATAAAGGTAATGATCAGGATATTCTGCAGATACGACCGATTTGGTTACCTGAAGTAATTGATTTTTTAACGATTGTGGATTAGCGATTCCAGTCAACAAAAGAATCCCGGTTTCGCTATCCATACACACTTTCTTCTCCACCTTTTCCGGAAAAAGAGGCACTAACTCCCCATATTTAATGAAGGAGAAAAACAGATCCTGATAAGGCCAGATGTGAAGGTCTTTGGTAATGATTCGCTCATCAATGGGTTTAATCTCTTTAGGGCACTTGGTCACAATGATGATGTTCGCACGATCCCTGTTGGAGGCAGGCTCCCTTAAACTGCCAAGCGGAAGCAGATCATCTTCTGTAATCATGCGGGAGAAATCAATCAGCAGAATATTAATGGAAGGTGTAACATACCTGTGCTGGAAGGCATCATCCAGAATGATTACATCAGGTCGCTTTTCACTGATCTCCAGAATTTTCTCGATTCCCCGAACTCTCTTTTCATCTACCGCAACCATTACAGTTGGGAACTTTCTTTTGATCTGAAGTGGCTCATCTCCAACTTGTCTGCTGGAAGAAGTAGTCTCCACAACAAGAAATCCCCTGGTTTTCCTTTTGTATCCGCGACTAAGTACAGCAATATTGAATTTCTTGCTAAGCAGCTGTATCAGATGTTCTGTATGAGGTGTTTTTCCAGTTCCCCCTACCGTGATATTGCCAACAGAAATAACTGGCACCTCAAATTCACGTCCACGCAGAATATTAAGGTTAAAGAGAGTATTACGGAAGTTCACACCCATTCCGTAAAAGAGAGAAAAAATGTATAGAAAGAATTTCTTCAAGATAGTTAGTTAATTTCAAGATTAAATGGCATCCGGGCATAAATCCCTTTTGAATTGGCCTCTCTCGATAGATTTTTCCAATAATCGAAAGTGGTTCCCATAACAGACTCCATCATTTTATTTTGCATTCTGACAGAGAAATTCTTCAGCAGTTCGGCAAAAGGATCCTTTTGCTTAGGCAACTCTTTGACACGATATTCACTGATTCCGGCTTTATCGGCAGCAATTTTCAAAGCTTCCTTCAATCCTCCCAGATCATCAATCAAATGGTTGCTCTTGGCATTTACACCGCTCCATACCCGGCCCTGACCAATTGAGTCAACACCGGTTGTAGACATTTTGCGTCCGTCGGCAACATGTGAAAGAAAGATGCCATATGTGGTTTCTACGTAACTTTGCATCAGGTTGGTTTCAAACGGAGTCATTTTTCTTGTCACAGATGGCATATCAGAATGATCGTTTGTCATCACATTATCAAACGTAACACCAATCTTATTGTTGAGTAATTCTCCAAAATTGGGAATCGTACCAAAGACACCGATTGAACCTGTGATGGTTGTTGGATTCGCAACAATAACTGCTGCAGGAGCAGAAATGTAATACCCTCCGGAAGCTGCATAGTCGCCCATCGACACGATCACGGGTTTTACCTCAGAAGCCAGCTTCACCTCTCTCCAGATGACTTCTGAGCCAAAGGCAGAACCACCCGGGGAATTAACCCTTAGAACAATGGCCTTTACGGTAGAGTCAATTCTGGCTTCACGAATTCCTTGCGATACATCTTTAGAATTGATGTCGTGTGCACTGTTTCCGGAACCGGTATCAATCTCACCTTCTGCATAAACCACGGCGATTTTGTTCTTGACAAGGGCTTTGGCCTTAACATCGGAAGGAATTTTATCGTATTCGGATACCGTGAGGATCGGAATCTCGGCGTCAACCTTTAACCCGGCAAGTACCCTAAGGTCGGCTAATACCTGATCACGGTATTTAAGTCTGTCAAAGAAATGGTTTTTTTGAGCTGTCTCGGCTGATTGAAAAGTCATGACCGAATTCGCAAACTCGTTCAAATTGTCGATCGGGATTTTTCTGGTTTCGGAAATCCCTTTTAAAAGATGATTCCATATGGTTGCCAGATAGAGCGTAGTCTGCTCTTTGTTGGCAGGGCTCATTTTATCATACATAAATGGTTCGACGGCCGACTTGAATTTATTGTCCTTGCCACGTACGATCTGCATTTCGATTCCAAATTTATCAAGAGCCTTTTTGAAAAAGGTGTGCTCGGCGTTGAGACCCCTAAAATCAAACATACCAACAGGATTCAAAATTACGCTATCAGCCACAGAAGCCAGGTAATAGGCCTTTTGTGAGATGGCATCCGAATAGGCGTAGATAAATTTCCCGCTGGTTTTAAAGTCGATCAGTGCATTGCGAATCTCCTCTGTGGTAGCATATCCAGCACCGATTTCTGACAATTCAAGATAAATACCCTTGATTTTATCGTCAGTTTTCGCTTGCTGAATAGAGTGAAAGATCTGATTCAATCCGGTAGTACTAGTCATTTCCATACCAGGTAACTCAAGATCCTCAAAGGGATTATTGGATTTTCTCTCAACGATGCGGTTATCAAGCTTTAAGATCAGCAAAGAATTTTCTTTGACTGTGATGGATTGCTCCCCTATGGTGGCCAAGGTGGAAACTAAACCTGCAATCAGAAAAATAAACAAGAAACATGCCACAACAATGGCAGCAAGCGAGGCAAAAAAAGCTTTCCAAAAAAATCTCATATCCGGATTAATTTAAATTATAATTTTATCGAAGCTACTTTTGAAAAATGGAAGTGTAAATGTAGACTCAGGTTAACAATCTAAAAGGATGATCAACATGATCTTAATTTCCACAATTCCCTTTTCCGCAATTCATTTACTAAAGTAGTCTCTGTGCAACCGCGATCATTACAAAGATACGTACTATGTCGTTAGTTTATCTCATTTTAGGGGGAAATCAGGGAAATAGAGTCGAAATAATTTCGAAGGCGATTGATTTGGTAACCAGCAAGATTGGACAAAAATTAGCGATTTCTGCCTTGTATGAAAGTGAATCATGGGGATTTAAATCAGAATTATTTGTGAATCAAGTTATTAGATTAGAAACAAAACTTTCTCCATTGGAGGTATTATCAGGCACTCAACAAATTGAAGCTCTATTAGGGCGCGTCAGAAAAAAAGACAAAATGGAGGCTCGCACCATTGACATTGACTTACTTTATTTTGATTCTATGGTTATCAGCGAGACGGATCTTCATATCCCGCATCCTAGAATTTCAGTGCGCAGGTTTGTCCTGGTGCCTCTTGCAGAAATTGCTCCTGACTTAAGGGATCCGGTAATGGGCAAAACGGTTCTCGAAATGCTGGCACAATGTACAGACACTTCAAAGGCTTGGAAATTAGACCTTCAGTAATTGCTTGTAAATCAAAAATGCGTGTGAGGAACAATCTCCTTCGAATCAATTTTTGGTCCGTAAGCCAGATCTCCTGCATCGCCTAATCCGGGTACGATGTACGATTTAGGTGTCATTTCCGGATCAACGGCCCCAATCCACAAGGTTACTTTATCATTAGGCAACTTATCCAGAATGTAGTCCAATCCCTGCTTGCTGGCAATGAGTGATACCAGGTGAATATGACTGGGCTCTCCCTTTTCGAGTAGGGCATGGTAGCCGACTTCCATTGAAGAACCGGTTGCAAGCATTGGATCAGAAAGTATAACTACTTTATTATCAAGCAATGGAGAGGCGATGTACTGAAAGTCGATGTGAAAATCACCATTTGGGTCGTATTTGCGATAGGCAGAGATGAAACAGTTCTCCGCTTGGTCGAAACAGTTCAGCAAACCCTGATGAAGCGGCAATCCTGCCCTCAAAATGGTTGCCAGAACAGGTTGTTGCTCCAGGACTCTCATCTTGGCTACACCCAATGAAGTCGTTATCTCTTTGTTTTTATAGGGAAGCTCCTTGCTGATTTCATAGGCAAAGATTTCACCTACCCGTTCCAGATTTCTCCGGAACCGAAAGCGATCTTTCTGGACTACTTCATCACGAATTTCTGCAAGATATTGGTTAAAAAGGGAGTTGCTTTCGCCGAGGATATGTATCATCTGAGATTTTTGGTAAAAATAAAAAAAATCTTTTAGATGACTACAACAATCCTTCGTCAGCAAAACTAAAATACCCGGCCTGGGTGACAATCAGATGGTCAATCACGGGGATTTCCATCAATGCCGCCGATTCCTTCAACTGTCGGGTGATTTTCTTGTCGGCATCGCTCGGCTCCAGGTTACCCGAAGGATGGTTGTGACAAAAGATCAGGGAGGTAGCATGTTTCTCCAGAGCTAATTTTAACACAAGCCGCACATCTATGACAGTGCCGGTCATGCCACCCTGACTAAGCTTTTGCTTGCCGATTACTTTATTCTGCCTATTAAGAAAAAGCACCCAAAATTCTTCATGGGAAAGGTCTCCAATTTCGGGTCTGAGATAATTGGCAGCATCCTTGCTTCCTTTGATCTGTCCATGTTCGAGTGCTTCAGATTGATTTCTTCTTCGGCCCAGCTCCATGGCTGCAATGAGTGTGATAGCCTTAGCCTCGCCAATGCCCCTGAAGCGCTTCAGCTCATCGCAATTCATTTTACCAAGCTCATGGAGGTTGTGGTGAATGGAGTCCATGATACGGCGCGATAACTCGACTGCCGACTCTTTGCTGTTGCCACTTGAGATGAGGATGGCGATTAGTTCACCGTCGGTAAGGGCGGAGATACCCCTGCTAATCATTTTTTCCCTGGGTCTGTCCTCTACTGCCCAAGATTTAATGCCTACTTTTTTGTAATTTCCCATAAATGCTGAAAGTTACCGGGAGATTAGCCGGAAAAACCTTCATCCTCAAGTTACCACAATTATGGGAGAAAAGAGAAAATAAAAGCACAAAAAGGGCACCCAATTTGGGCACCCTTTTCAAATATAATGTTTGAACAAATTATAATGCGTTGACGAGCAGAGTCAAACTTGATTTCAAGTTCGATGCTTTGTTTTTGTGGATCACATTGGTCTTGGCCAATTTATCCAACATACCTACTACTTTAGGAAGCAGTTCAGCAGCTTTTTCTTTTTCTGTGGTTGAACGCAGTTCGCGAACAGCGTTACGGGCAGTTTTTGAATAATACTTGTTGTGAAGACGGTGAACTTCACTCTGTTTTGCTCTTTTGATGGACGACTTATGGTTTGCCATTGTAAAAAAAATTTCTATTTCAAATAATAAATGTAGTCTGTAGGGGATTCGAACCCCTATGGCAAGAATGAAAATCTTGAATCCTAACCCTTAGATGAACAGACCATCTGAAACCTCCCTGTTTGG
>CAIRSO010000675.1 GCA_903881215.1 uncultured Bacteroidia bacterium | reverse complement strand
TTAATCTGGAAAGTGGAAATTATCCGATATTTGTACTTTACAAACTACCATGGCACTCAAACGAAGACTCTTAATTGAGCTGATCAGGCATCTGGATGCCAAAGAATTTTCGATCATAGCCGGGCCCAGGCAATCCGGAAAGACCACCCTCCTGAATCAATTATCCGACCATCTCCGGGAGAAAGGTGAGATGGTTTACCTGTTCACCTTGGAGGATCCGGCCATTCTATCGGCTTTGAACCAGCACCCTGAGAACATTTTCGATCTGATTATCAGGAAAGATCAGCAGAGGATTTACATACTGCTCGACGAAATCCAATATCTGGCAGATCCGTCCAATTTCCTGAAATTGCTCTACGACAAGCATGCCGGCCTGATCAAGATAATAGCCACCGGCAGCAGCGCCTTTTACATCGACCGGAAGTTCAAGGATTCGCTGGCCGGACGCAAGCGGTTATTTGAATTATATACCCTGAGCTTCGATGAGATGCTGGATTTTAGAACAGGAAATCAGGAATTGAGCAAAGAGTTGCAATACATGCGCGAAAACGATCTCTATCGTCCCCCCAACATGCCGCAACTGGAAGCCTTTTTCAGTGAATACCTGACCTACGGAGGTTATCCTGCAGTGGTACTGGCTCAGGATCATGAAGAAAAAGTGATGAGATTGAAAGAATTGCTTTTTTCCTTCGTTAAGCGGGACATTTCAGAATCCAACATCAACGACCAGGAAAAGTTCTATCGCATGATGCTTCTGCTTGCCCACCTGTAAATACCGGGTGAAAAGTGTACAGGTATTCCGGTTGAAAACTGTACAGCTAGGTGATGTAAAAGTACCTTTTCCTTTGATGTACGCAAGCTCCTTTTTGCCGGGGAAGGGAGGTTGAGGCCGGAGGCCGAAGCCGACCTTCCCCGGCAAAAGATCCGAGCAACCCTGGAGGACAAAAATTTTACTGTTCGTTCCATTTACGGGTCTCCTTAACTCGGTATGATTTTCCGTTCATGCAAATTAAATAAGCCTTGTGGGTGAGTCTGTCAACCATAGCCGCAGTGAGTGTTGGATCTCCAAAAATCTCAGGCCAGCGGTCAAAAGAAAGGTTCGTGGTGATGATCGTTGACTTATGTCCTGCACGTAAAGAGAGGTGATTAAACAGCAGCTCTGCCCCCTCCTTGTCGTAGGAGATATACCCGAACTCATCGCAGACCACCAGATCATATTTTTCAAAGCGATGCTCCAGACTGGATAAGGTTTTCTCCGAACGACTTTCCCGGATTTGGGTCAACATCCGGGGAACTGTTGTGTACATAACCCGGAACCCTTCGATACAGGCTTTTATGGCCAGGCCAATCGCCATGTGGGTTTTGCCTGTGCCAGGGTTCCCGGCCAGAATCAGATTCCGGCCGGTACGGATAAATTCAAGACGCTCAAGCAGGGGCAGCCGTTCCTGTGCCTCTTTGGGAAGGTCCTCGCGGCTAAGGTCTTGTAGGTACTTCAGTTGAGGAAAACCGGCCTGACGGATCTGGGTTTTCTTACGGTTTTCGGCACGTGCTTCATACTCATTCTGCAGCATTCCATGCAGATACTGCTCAAAACTCAGATTTTCACGGGCGGCTTCAATGGCTGATGCTTCGTAATTCTTCCGGAAGGTCGGCAGGTGAAGTTCCTTGCTATAGACCATAATGTCCTGTGCGAGATTTCTTTCCATGGCCTAATTCTTTTGAAACATTTGTGTGATCTCCAGGAGTTGTTCAATGGCAAGCCTGGTAATATCCGAGTCGGGATAGGTGATACCAACCCCCTGTGGATCATTTCCAAGCAATACTTTGAACTTGTCCACGCTGATGTCTGAAGGACAGGTTACCAGTAATTGCTGATAGACTTTCCAGAGTTGTTCGTGAGAGATCTCATTCTTTTGACAGTATTGGAGTAACTCGATAAAATCGCGGGCGTTTCCCTGAAAGACTGCCTGGTAAATATCACGTACTTCCCAGGGTGCCTGTTTGAGGGCCGCCGAACCATGAAGAGCACCAGGCTTGCGTTCCAGGGTTCGTAAATAGTGATCCAGTGTAATGATCCACTGCCCGCTTCCATAGTCACGTTGATGGGTACAGAGAACGACTCCCTGATGATAGACTTTCAACTGGTTAGCGTAAACTTTAACATCCACTTTTTGCCCAACCAAATAGTCCGGAACCGAGTAATGATTCTTTCCCAGCGAAAAAGTGGAATACTTGCAGATGCTGGCCTCCTGAAGCAGAAAACATTCCATCCGGCCGGGGTGTGGTAACAGCAGAACCCGTTCTTCGTTCATTAGTTCGCCAATAGTAAATGGACTACCAGTCAGCTGCTTGCCATTTAGTTTCATGCAGATTTCTTCCAGGTATTCCTGTGCCAGTGGGATCGTATCAAACAGGTCCTTGCGTGCAAATGCCTTCCGGCGGATGTATTCCACGCTCCGCTCCACATGACCTTTTTCATTCCCACATAATATATTGCAAAACCGGAAGGTAAAGCCGTAAAACGTGGACAACTGCAACAACGCAACCGTGGGTTTCTTATCACCAAGTTCAGTAAACTCGGCAATCGCAACTTTCATATTGTCATAGTTCATCCGAATGGCAACCCCGCGCAAATGGGCAAAAAAGGCAATATGGGCTTCCATAAATGCCAGGGTATCCTGACGCTGAAAGATCATCCCGAACCGGTAATTGCTCATGCACATCGTGAAGACTGCCATGTACATCTCCCGTTCAACACCGCCGATGGACAGCTTGATGTCGCACCAGTCAAACTCACAGTTTTCACCTGCATTATAATCCTGGCGGATGTAGGCCTCTTGATTACCACATTTCTTCAACCGGATATAATCACTGACAACCGTATAGCTGATATCATGGCCAGTTCCTTGAAGCAACTCCCAGATATCTATGCCCTTTAAAATCTGCTTCCTTTTGCCAGTACGACGCTTCTCTTCGTTCTCTCGCAAATACCCGTCGATCAGCTGAATGATCTCTGTATTCAATTTTCTTTTGCCCCGGTTCTTGATATTATACTTGGGAATATTCTGCAGATACTCGGACAGAATCGGTTCCGGTAAACCTGTTGCACTACTTTGTTCCAACGCACGCCGGAATGATTTTACATACCTCCGGACCGTGGTGCGGCTAATCTTGAACTCAGAGGCTATCTCTACCTCCGACTTTTTCTCAACATGCCAATACTGAATGATTTTTTGCTTGTCTACCATGTTCTTCATTTTTGGTGCCTTGAAGTGAATCCGAGGCAAGTTAAACTTGTATGACAAGCTGTACAGTTTTCACCCGTAATCCTGTACACTTTTCAACCGTTATTTACACCCGGTAAAGGGAGATGGACTTGCCGGGCTGGAAAACTACGGCGAGATCGCACCATTGCCCAAGCTCCGAGGATGCGGGTGGTGAAGCCGTCAAGCTGAAGGGACCGCCCTTTCACGCCGGGCACAAAGTCGTGGAAGCCCCACAATCGGCCGGGCAGGATTTCAGGGTTCTCACAAGACCAGTGAACCGATGGTTCGGCGGCCGCCGCGCTGAAACCCAACAGCCATGCCATAGGCACTGATGGATCGTCAATGCGGATACACTGATAATTTGACGGTCTTGGGGGCGAAGGGGACCACATCGACACGATTGTCGCCTGGTTTCAAAAACCGGGTGACATCAAGGCGGAACGGCCGGCAGATGAAACCACCGGCAGGTTTGCCATTGATGGAGATGGCAGCGGCCTCTTCAGGTGAGATGCCGTCGAGTTCG
>CAIRSO010000674.1 GCA_903881215.1 uncultured Bacteroidia bacterium | reverse complement strand
TTTTGCATCAAATGGGTCGTTTGTATTCTATTGGCAAAATATGCTGTTGGATAAAAAGAACCCGGCACGCTATCTGAATTTGAAATCGGGTCAGGTGAGGCGATAAAACTATAGCGATTGCCATGTTCAATGGCCAAAACAGGTATACTTGCCGGAATGTAAGTGCCTAAGCCTTGTGCATCCCGTGCCTGATTTATCCCCGGAAGAATAAGGTTAATATTCGCAGCACTTACTCCCATATCATGATTCCCCTGCACATAAGTAACAAGAATTTTGTTTTCCTGAATTATCTGGTTGAGGGTAGCAAACACTTCTGAATTTGCTACTGCGACACGCTGTACAAAACCACTCTGTCCATTTCCCATATAAGTGTCTACTGACATAGGCACCCACCATTCATCAACCAGGTCACCTGCAATAACAAGTTCTTTAACATTCGGAGCCGCTTTAATCTGTTGAAGCAACTTTACAAGAGACCCCCTGTTTTGTTTATTTGCAGTATAAGCAATGTCAGCGCCCATGTGTATATCGCTAATAACAACGATCATATTTCTTTCACTTCCTCCATTGGTAAAAGGGTTTATCCCTGAAACAGTCGGGCTGTCTGAAGACTTTTTACATGAAGTAAATACACAGAAAAATAAGATCACACAAGATACGGCTAATAATCTGGAAGCAGTTTTCATAATACATTCATTTAAAATTTACTACGGCTTGTCAATGTGCCCGGACATCAGTATATGGTTGAAATAACACATCAAAACCAACCTGTAACCAGCGGAAAAGTTGATCGACATTAACGGTCAGCCTGACGCTTCAAAAACTTTAATCGAATGTTAAAAAAGCTAATCCAATGTAAAAAAGCTAATCAAACTTCAAAAACTGCAAAAATGACCGTTGAATCAAATGTACGACAATTATACCCAAAATCCTACAAAATTTTTCAAGGCCTTCATTAATCTCAATGTCTTAAACTCCTGTATGGTGGTCAAATTTGTCTAAAAAGGAATGAATACCATCGTTCTCTTTGGCATATAATACAGAAAAAGAACGCTTTAAATATGCAGAAAGGAAGTCATATAGTTGCAACTTTGAGCAGTAAGGGGAGCAAAGATGAGTGAAGGGTGAACAGTGAAGAGTTATACGCTGCTCGCCCTTCTCTTTTTTCTTTGATCCAGTGGTCAATTTGACCTGGGCAACCAGAACCATTATATTGTTCTAACGTTAACAATATTGTTACCTTCTCCGAGTTTCTCTATTTCATTAAAGAGTCACACAAAATCCGTATGCAAAAGTGGATTTCCCCGTTTTTGAAGTTGACAGCATTGGGAATATTGGTGTGTGTCATTCTTATACTTTTCTTACCAAGGTCTTATGAAGTCCCGGAATTCAGAGAAAGAGACGGGACACAGTTCTGGACCTTGAAAACAGCTTCCAGGATCGCCTATATACATATTCAGGCTAAAGGTGAAAAGAAGCCCTATCCCGTCATCTTCTTACAGGGAGGTCCGGGAGGACCAGTTTATGATGAGAACATCCGTATCCTGTCAAACCTGGCAGAATCAGGATATGAGGTTTTTCTTTACGACCAGATAGGATGCGGATATTCTGACAGGTTAAAGAACATTGAAGAGTATACCGTTGAACGGCACAAGAAAGACCTGAAGGAAATAGTTGAACTAATAAGTGTTGACAAAGTTATTTTAATAGGTCAATCCTGGGGCGCTATTTTGGCGGCTGAATTTATTGCGAACAATCCAGGTAAAGTTGAAAAGGTCATTTTTACCGGCCCGGGATTGTTATTACCTGTG
>CAIRSO010000673.1 GCA_903881215.1 uncultured Bacteroidia bacterium | reverse complement strand
TGGTCAATCTTAAAAGCAGTTCGCAAGGATTGGAAGAAAACATGGAAGCCGTAAAACATAACTTCCTGTTTAAAGGATATTTTAACAAAAAGAAAAAAGCTGCCGAAAAGAAAGCCGCCGAACAAAAAGCAAAAAATGAAAAGAAGTAATGTACTTCCTGGCAGCAGAAGGTAAAAACCGCTGCTAAGCGGCATTTGCAATGCCGCTTTGAAGGCTGGTGAATTTGCAATTCACCAAAATTGAAAGGCGATCAGATGATAGACCGGCATTACAAATGCCGCTTAGCTTAAAGAACAAATTATTTGAGCGGCATTACAAATGCCGCTCAGCCTAAGAAAGCCGCCGAACAAAAAGCAAAAAATGAAAAGAAATAATTATCACTCACTTAAAATGAACTAAAATGAAAAAAGTAATCCTTTCCGTCGCGTTTCTGACATTGTTTATTGGCGTGTTGTTTACGTCGTGCGTGTCAAATAAAAAGTTTATGGCATCAGAAGCCAAAGTTGATAAATTGCAAAAAGACAATGCTAATTCTCTTAATCAACTGAGTGATTGCAATGCTCAGGTAAAGAATTTGAAAGACGACAAAGCATCTCTTCAGAATGCAAATGCATCGGTGGAAAATGATTTGAAGGTTCTTTCAACCGAATCAAAAATGACCATTGCCGACCAGGCCCTTCGGTTAAAAAATCTGCAGAAGATGATACAGTCGCAACGGGATGTCATGTCAAATCTTAAGAATTCAATAGCAGAGGCGCTGCTGAATTACAAAGCGGATGAACTCTCTGTATACATTAAAGATGGAAACGTTTATGTATCGCTCGAAGAAAAATTGTTATTCAAGTCGGGAAGCGACAAAGTCAATCCTCAGGGGAAAGAAGCCCTTAAATCTCTTGCCCGGGTTCTTAACCTCACCAAAGACATCACCGTGAACATCGAAGGCCACACGGATAATATTCCCATCAAAACAAATCTGTTTGAAGACAATTGGGATCTCAGCGCCGCAAGAGCCACATCCATTGTTCGTATTTTGACAAAAGATTATGGCGTTGACCCGAAGAGCATCACCGCATCGGGCAGAGGCCAGTTTCACCCGGTAAAACCGAATGATACGGCTGAAGGGCGCGCCGGCAACCGCAGAACTGAAGTCATTTTATCGCCTGACCTGAATGAGTTGTATAAACTATTGTATCAATAATATCACAAAAAAGTTTCATGAAAAAAATCGGAATCATTCTTATGATAATTGGTCTGGGACTAACCATTTTCACAGCCTTTACTTTTTTTACGAGGGAGAAGGTGGTTGATCTCGGATCAGTTGAAAT
The DNA here is from genome assembly GCA_903881215.1 of uncultured Bacteroidia bacterium. Taxonomy (GTDB): domain Bacteria; phylum Bacteroidota; class Bacteroidia; order Bacteroidales; family Prolixibacteraceae; genus CAINVV01. The sequence goes on along the minus strand of CAIRSO010000673.1, from coordinate 1,082 downwards.
CACCAGAAGCAAACCACACCATCTCAATTGGTCCCCGCTTGTCGGCATCGCTCTTTTGGGCATTGGCGGGGGGCTTTTATGGCAGTCCTCCAGAAAATAACCGATGAATGCATTATGCTGCTGTTTACAAATCACACCAGATATATGAGTCTGCTGTAACGTGATATCAACCGGGAACTGAAGCGGAATGTTCAGCATGAATTTGACATCGAACGGGATATTTTGTAACTTTGGCTATGTCATTTTATGACAATCAATTGATTTTATACAAGTTAAAATTGAATTGATTGAAACTCTTCATTAAAAACATGGTATGCATCCGTTGCAAAATGGTCGTAAGATCAGAGATGAAAAAACTGGGGTTGCATTCCACCCGCATTGACCTGGGCGAAGTTGACATCAGGGAGGACTTGTCGACAGAACAAATGATCCTGCTGAGGGAAGCCCTCAGCAAGACAGGGCTGGAGTTGATGGATGACAAAAAAAGCATCCTGGCTGAACAGATTAAAGCAGCTATCATTGAACTGGTCCATTTTAGTGATGAGGAACTTCAAATAAATCATTCCGATTACCTGAGCGAAAAACTCAACCACAATTACCCATCCCTTGCATCAATCTTTTCCGAAGTCAATGGAACTACCATTGAAAAATTTTACCTGGCCCAAAAAATTGAAAAGGTAAAAGAAATGCTTGTTTGCGATCAGTTCAGTCTTACCGAAATCGCCTATAAACTGCAGTACAGCAGCGTAGCCCACCTGTCCAACCAATTCAGGAAAATGACAGGGCTTACACCATCTCATTTTAAAATTCTTAAAAGCAAAACAAAAAGCGCTCCGGAGCCTGGTCAGATTGCGTGACTCATATCAATAAAAGCGTGTCCGGCTATATTGCAATGACTTAATGCCATCGGTCTGCCTTGCTCAGAAGTGTGAATGATGTAACTTATTCCGGGAATTATGTAACATGTCCCGGATGCGTGAGACATACCTTTGTTTAAGTATTAACCTATTCACATTTAAAAACTAAAAGTCATGGGAAATTTGCTTTACATCATCGCGGTAATTTTAATCATCGGCTGGGCC
>CAIRSO010000672.1 GCA_903881215.1 uncultured Bacteroidia bacterium | reverse complement strand
GATTTCCGGTATTGCTGCATTAATTGGTCGGAATATCCATTTTTCTTCAACCAGGAAGAAAAGAAAAGCCTTCCGGATTGTCAATGTTGCAACAGTTGGTTTAATTTATTCCCTTTTATTAGCGCTATGAATTTGCAAATTCAATTATTATCATTATTTTAGCACCATTATCATTGATGTTGATAATGGTGCAATATATTGTGATACTATTTGATTATGAGTAATTTAATTTCAATTTTGGGCATTCAGACAGAATTAATACCGATGCAACGTGACAAGCTTCGAGGGATTAATGCTGATATGTTTTTGAGGTTTTCCTTTTATACGATGGAGTTCAACAATCAGTCGTTGTGTGTAATTCAAGCGAAAAATGGACAACAATCCTTAACACCCCTGAAATATAAACTGATTACCAAACAGGCTGAAGTTTTGGTGGGTATGCCGGTAGTTGTCATATTGGATTCATTAACCTATTATGAACGGGAACGTCTGATAAGCCAAGGTGTTTATTTTATTATCTCAGATAAATATGCATTCTTACCTACATTGATTGTGAATGTTCAAGCAAAAAAGAAGGAAAAGAACCCTGCAAAATTAACCCCTGCAGCACAATATCTGTTATTATATTATCTTATGTCAGAAAAACCAAAAGAAGAATATACGATCAAAGATTTTGAGCAAATCATGCCATATAACTATGTAGCTTTGGCACGTGCCGTTGCTAACCTTGAAGATTGTAAGTTGTGTAGCTCAGAAATAAAAGATAACACTGGAATTAAGCATATACGATTTGGCGGTTATAAACGGGAACTCTGGGCGAAAGCACAAAACTATTTGTCATCGCCAGTAAAGAAGGTTTTGTATTGTGATGCCATTCCTGAAGGAAATTTCAATATTAGTGGAGTAAATGCTTTGTCGCAATATTCACATTTGAACTCCGAACAATTTGAAACACGAGCAATATGGGACAAACATTTCAATCTGCCTGGAAATCAATTTAATGAGGTAGAAGGTTTGTATAAAATCGAAATATGGAAATATCCAACCACTATGCCTTCTTTTTCGAATCACATTGTCGTCGATAAACTTTCGTTGTATTTGTCCATGAAAGATGAGCCGGATGCCCGGATTGAAAAAGAACTAGAAATAATGATAGAAGATATGAAATGGTAAAAGGATTAGAAAAATTTAAAGAACACTTCGCCGGATTTGAAGACAACTACGTTATTATCGGTGGAACAGCTTGTGATGTTATTTTGCAAAATACTGATATGCGTCCGCGTGCAACGGACGATATCGATATGATATTGGTTATTGAAAAAATGACAGCGGAATTTGGGCAACGTTTTTGGGAATTTATTGTTTTAGGCGAATATAAAACCCGTCAGAGAAAACGAGGGGATAAAGAGCCTGCCACCGAGTTGTTTCGCTTTATCAACCCCAAAGAAGGCTTTCCTGTACAAATAGAGTTATTATCGCGATATCCTGATGTATTAGGAGAACCAACAGGATTTCATTTAACGCCTATACCCGTTGGAGAAAAGATTCCAAGCCTTTCAGCAATCTTGCTGGACGAAGAATATTATCATCACACTATTGACAGCAGTGTTATTGAAGAAGGTATTCGTATTGCCAATCCGTTATCCCTGCTTTGTTTGAAGGTAAAAGCATTTTTGAATCTAACGGAAGAAAAGAAAACAAATCCTGACGTTCGAAGCGGTGATATCAAAAAGCATAGAGATGACGTTTTTAAATTGTTGGCCATGCGTATTGATCCGCTTACACCCATTGAATTATCGGACAAAATGAAAGGTGAATTGAGTATTTTTGTTGAAATTATGGAAAAGTCCTTGCCTAATCAATCTTTGCGTTATAGCTTGCAACGTACCGATGATGATATTCGGGGATTTCTTGGGATTATGAAAGAGATCTTTGGAATTGAATAAAATGAAAATTCAATACGCATCGGATTTACATCTGGAATTTTCAGATAACTACAGTTATTTGAAACGGAATCCACTGAAACCCGTAGGAGATATCCTTGTTCTTGCTGGTGATATTGGCTATTTGAACGATGACAATTACAGCAAGCATCCTTTCTGGGATTGGGCTTCGGACAATTACCGGCAGGTGATCGTTGCTGTTGGCAACCACGAACTTTATAAGTATTACGATTTGGCAAAAATGCCACAAGACTTAGTGTGTTCGATTCGAGATAATGTGAAATGCTATTATGATGCAGTCGTTCGGGTGGAAAATGTTGATTTTATTATTTCAACTCTATGGGCGAAAATCCCGTTGGAAGAAGCTTACTTAACCGAACGTGACATTAGTGATTTCCAACGAATTTTATACAACGGCGAAAAATTGACATGGGATAATTTCAATCGAGAACACGAGAAATGTTTCCATTTCATTCAGAACGTAGTATCTAAAAGTACTGCAGAACATATTGTTGTTGTAACACATCATGTTCCATCTTTTCAATTGACATCACCCGATTTTACCCGAAGTAAATTGAATGGAGCTTTTACAGTTGAATTGGCTCCATATATTGAAACCAGTCCAATTGAATACTGGATTTATGGGCATTCACACAGAAATATTGACAAAATTGTAGGGAAAACGCAATGTTTGAGCAACCAGTTGGGATATGTTTTTCACAATGAACATCTTTCATTTGATTTAGAAAAAATAATTGAATTTTGAAATCAAGACTTAAGCCAAGAGTCTAATTTGGGAGCAAAGGGGTACAGGAGACTGGTTTCTTTGATTTTTATATATCCTCTGTTCATGGTGATTGTGCTTTGATAATTATTCAGATACAGCTCTTCCGCATAGTTGATTTTGAGGAACCATTGGTCTCAACTCATTTGCGTTGATTATTCCATAGCGGAAATCTTCAAATACGCCAACTTGATTATTGAGGCTGAAATATCCACCCATGATCTCGCCAAAAAATTTTGAACCGATAATAATTTCTGTTCCGTTTGTTGCAAATTTTATATTCGGGGACTTATACAAAATTTTAAAGTCACGGTCAACTACAGCAATAAAAAAGTCCCGTTCCTGTATTTCCCTTAGTTTGCCTTTCTTTGAAAATAGGTAGGTTTCATCTGTGATCAGATATTTTATTTTGGACTTATCCCCAACTAAGGCCAAAATATTTTCTTTTTCGTTGTCAGTACTTTCAGTCATACGGGATTTGATTTCAGCCACATTTTCTTCCAGATTATGGTCATTCACAGCTTTTGCCATTTTATCCATATCCCGGCTTAACTTGCGGTCAATTACACGAGCATATATCTGCGTTGTTTTTATATTGGCATGGCCAAGCATGCTTTGTATGCTTTCCATCGGCACGTCGTTTCCCAAAGCAATCGTACTTGCAAAAGTGTGCCTCGCCACATGAAACGTGAATTTCTTTTCAATTGCACATATATCGCCAATTTCTTCCAAATAATCATTTATTTTTTGATTACTGATCACCGGTAAAACTTTTCCGTTTTTCTGTTTGCCCTTGTATTTTTCCAAAATTTCCAAGGGAATATCCAATAATCTAACATTGGTGTTAACGTCTGTTTTCCGCCGTTTGGTCATAATCCAGAGATGACCGTCAAAGGCTTTTCTGATCTTATCTTCGGTGAGTTCGAAAATGTCAATATAAGCCAACCCGGTATAGCAACTGAATATAAATATGTCCCGCACCTGGGATAAACGGACTGAAGGGAACTTCTTTGAATAAAGAATATCCAGTTCGTCCTGATCAAGGTATCCACGGTTTACTTTGTCGTACCGAAATCGAAAGCTACCAAACGGGTCTGTAAAACTAAGTCCGTTGTTTTTAGCAAAATATAAAATCGTCCGAACACGTTGAAGAAATTTTAAGGAGGAATTATGGTTGCATTCGGTATTGTTCCGGATATACAAATAAAACTCATCGATAAAAGAAACAGTTATTTCATTTATCGGCATGTCGGAAAGGTTATACCGCTGCTTCATAAACTCAGCCAGCCGTTCGCGTGTAAGAAGATAGCGGGTATAAGTTCTATGGGTAGAGGTAGTTCCGACCTTCAATTTGTATTGGTCGTTATATTTGTCGAAATACAAAATAATTGTTTGTTCCTGTTCCTCAAGCCCAAGGAAAATGTTTCTTAGCCTTTCTGGGACAATGCGCGACTTTTCAGGGACTTATGACAGAAATCGGTACGATTTTTACTTTTCGGTTTACCGTACCGATTTCGTACCGGGTTTATCGTTAAAGTTGGCTTTTCTTTGTCTTTTGCATGGTATAAGTAAGAAAGGGAAAAGCCCTCTAAATGTTGAATTTAGAAGGCTTTTCCTGATTTGTCGGTAAAGTGTCTCTTACCTTCTGTGACCCCGGTGGGGCTCGAACCCACGACCCATTGATTAAGAGTCAATTGCTCTACCAGCTGAGCTACGGAGTCATTTTTTTAATGAGGTGCAAACATACAATAAAAATCAATCTTGACCTAGCGTTTTTTGAGAAGGATTTAGAAAATTAAGGTGAAATACTCCATCCGAAATTGAGTCGAGACCTAAAAAGGCAGACAGCTGTTTGAAAAAAAAACGCATAACCTTTTTCGAATTTTGATCTTCAGACTTTCAGGGTACTTAGAAATTGCGGTGCCTTCCTGTTACCCGATTTTTGTTCATAGGCATATCCAATGGCTACAAGCAACGGTTCTGTAAATGCCTGACCCAAAAAGGCAAGTCCAATTGGCAAATCATTCAAAAATCCCATGGGTACAGTAATAGACGGATATCCTAAAATTGCAGCTGGGGTATATGCCCCATAACCTGTCCAGTGATCGCCATTGATGACATCGTTGCACCATGGCGTTCCTGTCGCCGGACCGCACAGCGCATCCAGATCCTTGGAAAGGAACAACTCATCTATGAACGTTTTCAATTTGGCCAGCTTCTCATTGGCAGCCAGATATTCCTTGCTGTTCAGGTCTCCTCTGAGATTGGAGCTCTCCAGGATCTCCTGTTTAAACCAGGGCATCACTGTTGATTCGTTCTGTTTATTGAAATCAATGATATCCTTCAATGACTTGTTCGTGGAATTCGCAGTTGCAAGGTACTTGTTGAGCCCGTCTTTGAACTCGAACTCCAACCGCTCAAATTCGGCTTTCCCAAATTCAGCCGATTTGGCCATAAACTCTACTTCTACAATCGTTGCCCCGGCTTGTTCCATCTGAGCCAGAGCTTGTTTTAACAACTTGTCAATCCCTTCGTGTTGCTTGAGGAAGCTCTTTTCTACCCCAATTCTTTTCCCTTTCAAACTGTTAGCATCCAAGTATCTGGTGTAGTCGTCCTGCGGATTTTTATTTTTAACGGTGGAAACATCATTAGGATCCTTTCCTGCAAGGGCGTTGAGTAATATGGCAGCATCTGCAACTGTTCGCGCCAGAGGTCCTGCGGTATCCTGGGAGACTGAAATAGGGATAATACCTGATCGGCTAACTAATCCAATAGTGGGTTTGATGCCTACTACTCCATTCATCGACGCCGGACAGGAGATAGAACCGTCCGTCTCAGTCCCGACGGCTACGGCGCAAAGATTGGCTGAAACTGCCGCACCTGACCCTGAGCTTGATCCGCAGGGGCTACGATCAAGGATATATGGGTTTTTTGTCTGTCCACCGCGACTGCTCCAGCCACTTGCCGAGCGGGTAGACCTGAAGTTTGCCCATTCGCTGAGATTGGTCTTGCCCAAAATAACGGCTCCGGCTGATCTTAGCCTGGTTACCACGAAGGCATCTTCTTTGGCAACATTGCCTGTCAAAGCCAGGGAACCAGCGGTGGTTTGCATTTTGTCGCCACTGTCAATATTGTCTTTGATCAGCACAGGGATTCCATGCATAGGCCCTCTGGGTTTTCCTGCTTTGAACTCTTTATCCATGCTTTCCGCAATCGCAAGTGCGTCCGGATTGATTTCAATGACTGCATTAAGCATCGGACCGGTCTTGTCAATTTTCTGAATCCGATTCAAATAGATTTGAGTCAGTCCGGCATAGGTAAGCAACCCCAATTTTACCTTTTCCTGCAATTGTGCGACCGACAATTCGTCAACATTTATTTCATTGGAAGAACCTTTCCCTTTATCTGATTTTTGAGCAAACTGGCATGAATTCAATGGCAGAAATGCCACTGAGATACCTGTATACGAGCTATTTCTAACAAAATTTCTTCGGTTCATTGTTTATATAATTTTGATAATTGTTTCGCTGAACGATCAATGTCTAATCTAAAACATTTTTAAAATATTACACAGAGCGACACAGAGGGTTCACAGAGATCCACAGAGTCAGGAAATACGTTTTTAGACTCCGTGTAACTCTGTG
>CAIRSO010000671.1 GCA_903881215.1 uncultured Bacteroidia bacterium | reverse complement strand
GGCACAAGCTGCAGTTGAAGCCGTTCGCTCTGCCGAAGATTCGGTTTCCTCTGCTGAATTCACTGAGAATGATATTGAAGAAGAAATTCAGGGAACAAGGAAACGGTCTTGATAAGTTGCTCATCCTTGATGCAAATCCCCCAATATTCTTGACAAAAAATTGCCGTTATGCAGATTCCGGGGAAATCGCACAGTGATTCCGGGACATGCCGCACAGTAAAGAGAAGGGAATCACTGGCAACAACATTGTATCATCAGGTGTGTGACATGGTGCGGAATCCTCTCAATTTTCTTTGGGAATCGCCTTCTAAGGGGATCCTGTAGGCGGAATGAATGGTACGATCCAGGATAGCATCGGCAATGGTAGGGTCCGGGAAACGAGCATGCCAATCAGCAACAGGGACCTGGGAAGCAATAATCGTGGCAGTCTTACCAAAGCGGTCATCAAAAACCTCCAACAAATCCTGAGCGGCAGATAATTGGATTGGGTCGCGCATCCAATCATCCAAGATCAATACATCCGATTTATTCAAAGAACGCAGGAAATTGAGGTAGGAATTATCCTGCCTGGAACGGGCGAGGAGATGGGTGAACCGGGAGGTGCGCACATAACGGACGGAGTAACCTAACCGGCAGGCTGCCACACCGAGAGAACAAGCCAGGAAAGTTTTTCCAGTACCGGTAGCGCCAAGGACAAGAATATTGTGGGCTTTATCCACCCAGTGGCATTGAGCCAGTTCAAGGACAAAGCTTCGTTCCAGGCCTCGTTCAGGCGAGAAATCCAGATCTTCAACAGCAGCCTGGAGGGGAAACTCAGCCAATTTCATCCGGTGTTTTATGCGGCTGTCTGAACGACGAGTGCATTCCAGGTCAACGAGCAGGAGGAGCCGCTCTTCAAAAGAGAGCTGGGCATATTGGGGGTTGGATACCTGTTCTCGTAAACCTTCACGAAAAGCGGTTAGGCGCAGGAACAGAAGTTTATCCAAAAGGGTTTGTGAAATCATGTTTTATCCTCACTTATAGTAAACGTTACCGCGGATGTTTTCATGGGCGGGTAATGGTTCTGATTGGGTTGGAACAGTTTGCTTGACGAGCCAGTCCAGGTCTTCTTTAACGGCTTTGTAGGAAAAAGTCCTTGCTTCAATAGCGCTCCGGCAGGCTTGCTCCAGCATGGGTGCGCTATATTTTTTAGCCAGATTGATGACACCCAGGCAAGGACGATAGGCTTGTTCAGGAAAGGATCGTGACTTGAGTGCAGCCGAGACAAAAGCTTCAGTATATGGTCCAATGGTTGCTGCCCATTGAACCAGTTGGGGACCATTCACACTGTCCATAAATTGATGATTGGAAGGCATATGCTCCCGCAGGGTGGTATATTTCCCCCGGCCAAAGTTTCGGGGATGGATTGCCACTGATTTTCCCCGGTGGAAGATCTCAATCATTCGTTCTGAGGCATGAATGTCTACTTCCTGGTGACAAAGGGTATACGGGACGGAGTACAGATGCTTGTCATACTCAATATGGTAGTCAATATTAACCCGTGCTAACTTCCTATCCGCATATTCATACGGCTTTTCAGGCAAAGGCCGCAAATTGGGTTGGTCAATTTCTTCAAATTCCTGATGTCGTGAGCGTCCTACAAGCTGCATTTCTTTGTTGTTGAGCGGCTCCAACTGCTTCTTGATAGCCAGGTTGACTTCATACTGATCAAAAAAGGTCATCTTTCGCAGGGGAGCGATGACCCACCGTTCTACATTTTGAACCGCATTCTCCCCCTTAGCCTTATCTTTTGGTCGCTTCACACGAGCTGGCAGGACAGCAAAGTGATAATGTTCAGCCAGCGCCTGGTATGCCGGGTTGATATCAGGCTCATAATAATTGGGCTTTTTCACCCCCGTTTTCAAATTGTCCGGGATCACAATCGCAGGTACTCCACCAAAATATTCAAACGCCCGTACATGTCCGTTGTTCCAGTTACACTGGTTCTCGCTGGACTGTGCTTCCGCATAGGTATAATTGCTGGCTGGCAGGACAGCTACAAATACGGACAACAGGGTGATCTCCCCTGTCTCGCGGTTGGTGATCGGAATTTTCAGCCCGGAATAATCTACTTGCATTTTTTCTCCCCCCACGTGTTTATTTCTCATACTGGGTTCTACCCGGCTTTTTTCCCAACGCTGGTAATATTCACAAAAACGCGAGTACTGATATCCATCCGGATATTTCTCTTTGTACTCGATCCAAAGCAGCCTCAGTGTAACCCCCTTTTGGCGCAGTTCTTTCCTCACTTCTTCCCAGTTCGGAACAGGATATCTTTTCTCAGTAGGCCGTTCTTTTTCCGGAAATAACTTCCAGTACAGTTCTTCTTCCCCCACTTCCGGTAACGGCCATCTTACGCCTGCCGTTTCTGCCCGACGCAGGTATTCTCCAACTGTGCTGTTCGAAACCTTGCAAGCCCCTGCTATTGCACGATGGGATAATCCTGCTTCATACTTCAATCGCAATATTTCTCTGATTTTCTTCATGGTTAATCGCTCCTGGGCCACGTCTACCTCCTTGTCCTCTCATGGAAGTAGCTTGCCACATTTTTGGAATTAACCAGTGTTTTCCTTCCCCACCTTCTTAGTGTGCGGCATGCCCCGGAATCACTGTGCGGCATGCCCCGGAATCGGTGTGCGCCTTACCCCGGATTCACTGTGCGCCTTACCCCGGATTTTGCAGCTCAAGAGCAGTGGCAAAAGTGCTGGGCAAATCGAGCGCGATTTAGGTATCACGTCAGGAATGCTTTTAAAATGGCGGAATCGGTATCAGGTGGTACAACAGGATGCCCAGAAGCCAGGTTTGGAACCCAGTGATATGGAAGCGGACAAACGTGAGATCAAACGCTTACAACGGGAACTCGCGGAGGTCGTCGAGGAGCGGGAGATCCTAAAAAAAGTAGTAAACATTTTCTCAAGAAAAGGGAAATGAAGTACACCTTCATATCAGCCCATGCAGAGGAGTTCCAGGTCAAACAGATGTGTCGAATGCTGATGGTCAAGCGTAGTGGGTATTATGCATGGCGGAAGCGTAAACCAAGTACGCGCAGCCAATCCAACCAGGATTTACTGGCACTGATCGAAACGGAGCACCGGAAGAGCCGCAATACTTACGGCAGCCCGCGCTTGCATGTAGTTTTGGGTCGACAGGGGGTAAAATGTGGACGGAACAGGGTAGCGCGTTTGATGCGTTTGCATGGGATTACAGGATACCAAAAGAGACGTTATCATCCACGGACCACCCAACGTCAGGCAGGTGTAATCCCGGCGCCTAACCGGCTCAACCAGGTCTTCACAGCTTCTGCGCCAAACCTGAAATGGGTAACTGATTTTACTTACATCGAAACTACTGAGGGTTGGTTGTATCTGGCGATAGTCCTGGACCTGTTTTCTCGTAAGGTGATTGGTTGGGCTATGAGCGCTAAAATGGATGCGGAACTGGT
>CAIRSO010000670.1 GCA_903881215.1 uncultured Bacteroidia bacterium | reverse complement strand
CCGCCGAATTGATTTTAAAACGGCCTAACCCGTCGGTATAGTATTCGGCAAGTGCCTGTTTTGCGAGATTGAAAACGGAACCAAAAAATTCTGCATCCGTTTTTTTATCTATGGCCATGGCCATTTCCTGCATCAGCGAAGCACAGTAAGCAAAATACATGGATGCCAGCAAATCAGGTGATGTCTTTTTGCCAACCGAAAGCCAGTCGCCGCATCCACCTTTGGGGGAGATATCCTCCAGACTCCGTTCTTTAAATAAATACATCCCATTAGTCCTATTTTCCAGGAATTTCAGATAGGCGACCATGTTAGGCCAAAACTGACGGATCATTTTGGTATCCCCGTAGGTTTTGTAAATGGTATAGGGACAAACGATTCCGGCCTCCGACCATCCGGGCGACCAGGTATCGGTAATCCTGACATTGGGAGCGGGCGCATACAAAGGATAGGTATGATCGGCTCGCTGTGCATCATTCAAATCGACTAACCACTTATTGAAAAATGCGGCGATATCGTTGTTAAAAGTAGCCGACTGCACATAAGCCTGCGCATCGCCAGTCCAACCAAGCCGTTCGTCCCGCTGGGGGCAATCGGTTGGAACATCAAAATAATTGGAACGTTGTGTCCAGCAGATGTTGCTGTAAAGTTGATTGACCATTTTGTTATCCGTTTCGAACGAGCCAACAACAGGAGTTGCCGATCCCAGTGCAATACCTGTGATGGCATCCAGTGGCGGTTCAGCTCGAAAACCCGAAGCCTCGACATATTGGAATCCATGGTAGGTGAATTGTGGCATCCATATTTCCCCCTCAGGGTTTCCTTTCAGAATATACGTATCAGTTGCCCGGGCTTTACGTAGATTTTCGGTCATCAGGTCGCCATTGGGAAATAAAACTTCGCCAAATCTTAGTCTGATTACATCGCCCTTTTTGCCTTTCACTTTTAATCGCACAATCCCGGCAAAGTTTTGGCCCAGATCAAAAATGTATTTCCCGCCGGCCTTAGCTGTAACTGATTTGGCTTCTAATTCCTGAGAAACCCTAACCGGATTTCCAGGGTAACTTTCGATCCTGCGATCAGTTTTATCAGGATAGACCTTGCTGTTTTTCCAGGCTGAATCGTCGAAACCAGCATCGCACCATTTGTCAAATTCCTTATTGGCATCGTAAGTTTCACCATTCAGGATATCAGCTTCAAGTATTGGCCCGTGATTGGTTTTCCATGAAGCATCCGTAGCGATCAGCTCTGTTTGGCCGTTCGAATATTCAATTTTGATTTGTGCTTTTAGCAGCGGAACATCGCCATAAAAATTACGGACAACCGGATTTCCAATCAACAGGGCATAACCCAGGTAACCGGCATACCAGCCATCGGCCAGACTCGCTCCGAAAACATTTTTACCTTCCTGCAGGTTCGAAGTAATATCATAGGTCTGGTAATAAACACGCTTATTATAGTCGGTCCATCCGGGAGTGAAATAATCTTTTCCGACACGTTTTCCGTTAATTTGAAATTCATATAAACCCAATGCAGTCACGTACAGGCGAGCACTTTTAATTTCTGATTTCAATTCTGCTTCTTTCCTGAAAAATGGTGAAGGAGGCAAATGATAGGTTTTACCCTTACCCAAAGCAGTCAGGTCGTTCCCGATCCACTGGGCCATCCAATCGGCTTTGTCGGGCAGCCCCGTCTCCCATTTGGCAACAGAACTCCACGCTCCGGCTGTTCCATCTTTATCCCAACTACGGACTTTCCAGTAACAGACCATACCAGAATGTAAAGGCTTACCCGCATATTCAACCTGATTGGATACATTACTTTTAATCTTTTCTGAATCCCAGAGATCAGCATTGTCCGTTGCGAGCAATTCAGCTGAAGAAGCCGCCAAAATCTGCCATGCAGTTTGAACCTGACCTCTGATTTCAGAATTCAATTCCCAACTCAACCGCGGATGTTG
>CAIRSO010000669.1 GCA_903881215.1 uncultured Bacteroidia bacterium | reverse complement strand
AATAGTTATATTATTGATATATAGAGGATTAGAATACTAAAAAAATTGCATATTTCGATATAAATGACTACCTTTGAGCTAGTTATACAACAAATTCGAAATTCATGCGAAATATGCAACAGCACAAAAGTACAAATAATTTTTCAGAGATAGAAGAATTTGCAAAGGATTCAGAAACGCTAACGAGCACCTTGTCTGAGGTTATGGACAAATTCCACTTAGAAAAGCATCTTGCACCCTTCGATGGATTAAAAAGCAAGGGATTGGCAATTTCAAGTATTGTGTGCATTTTAACTTTATTGCCTTTTTATGGTATATCAAGCATTTATGCATTTATCAAAAGAGGAATTAAGGAATCAGATATTCAAGGTAAAAAAGACGTTTATTACGATGTAAAAAACAACGAGCAGATAGATTGGCGAAGATTGCTTATGCTTCATGCTAAACGGCTACAATACTTGTTGTTAAAGAATGATAGCACAATTATAAAAGGCAAAAAAGCCATTATATTTGATGACACGTTTCTTGAAAAGACGGGTATAAAAACTGAAAAAGTGAGTCGTACTTTCGACCATGTGAGCGGTTTTCATCTTTTTGGCTTTAAGTTATTGGTTTGCGGTTTTTGGGATGGTGGTAGTTTTATTCCATTGGATTTTAGTTTTCATAGAGAAAGAGGTGCAGCAAATGAGGGTTTAATCAAAGCCTTCAAAAAGGCATCTAAGGCAGTGAAAAAGCTAACAAAAGATTTTGAAAAGCATGTATGTTTGCTTTCAAAAAAGGAGAATGCATTGAAATTAGCGACTGAAAAATATGCTCTTAATGCAATCAAAACTAACAAGATAAAGCTTGATAAGGCTCAAGAGAGTAAGGATAAAGTGAGTAAAGAGCACACAATACTTGTGCATGATTTGGCTGTAAAACGAAAAGAATTCGATGCTGCAAAAAAGAAACTTAAACAGTTTTACCGTCAAGGGAAGTTATTTGGCTTAACAAAAAAAGAGCGTGACCAGCAATTCAAGAAGGTTGTAGCCAATGGAAGTTATGGACAAACAAGACGCAGAGAGGCTGACAAAAGCAAAATCGACATGATGATTGACATGCTCAAAAGGAGTGTGAAACATGGTTTTATACCTGATTATGTGCTCATTGATAGTTGGTTTTTCTGTTTTGAAATATTGGATACACTATCTAAACTGAAAAATGGAGCAATCAAATTGGTGTCGATGGTGAAGATTAACAATCAAATATTCTTTGATTGTAAGACAAATAAAGAGCTGGGAATCAAAACGATATTGTACCGATATGAAAAGGAATCAAAGACTTGTAAGAAGCTAAAAGCCAAATACATAAAAGTAACTTGTAAATACAAAGGAATTAGGGTCAATTTGTTTTTTGTGAAAATGGGACGCTCTAGCAACTGGCATCTTCTGCTAACTACTAATCTGAATTTGAGCTTCATAGAGGTAATGGAAGTGTATCAAATACGTTGGAGTATTGAAGTGTTTTTCAAAGAATGCAAACAATATCTAAATCTGGGAAAATGTAAATCAAGTTGTTTTGAAGCGCAAATTGCCGACACAACGGTTACGCTCATGCAGCACATCATGTTGAGTTATTATAAGCGAATAACTTGCCAGCAGAGCTTTGGAGGACTATTTGCTGGGATTAGTAAAGAAATGGTTGAGCTGGATTTGGTTTCAAGAATAATAGATTTGGTTTGGGAACTAATCGCAGTGATTTGTGAAATTGCAGGTATTGACTTTATTGAATTTCAAGAACAGTTGATCAAAAATGAAAAAGCAACAGCTATTTTCATAAGAATGCTACCTGAAAGAGTCCTCGATAAGTCGGCATAATCACACAAAAATGGAAATTAAGCTTTAATCAATTTAATATCAAATATATAAACCCAATTTCGAGGTAGAAAACAAGGATTTAACATGCGGTAAACGCCTGTGGAATAACGAAAAAGCTTCTCCGAAATGTTAGTT
>CAIRSO010000668.1 GCA_903881215.1 uncultured Bacteroidia bacterium | reverse complement strand
CAAAAGAGCGAGATGAGCCAAAAACAATTCAGCATTGAAAACAAGCTCAATATTCACACCATGAGTTATTGGGTTCAGAGATACAACAAATCCAAAATATCCAATACGGGATTTGCGGCTGTCACTTTCTCACCGGAACCAGAATCGGCAATATGCTCTCCAAAGATTGAGATAGAACTCGCTGGTGGTATTTTTGTCCGGATTTATTAGCCGGCCATGTTGTTTGGCATCCCGGGCAATGCCCGGCTGTTTCTTTACTGCCTTCCGGCAGATATGAGAAAAGGATTTAACGGACTTGGCGGACTGGCCACCAACAAACTTGGCCAGAACCCGCTCTCGGGAGATATCTTTATATTTGTTAACCGCACCAGGACAATGATCAAAATTTTGGTTTGGGACCAGACCGGATTTGCCATATGGCACAAACGATTAGAACAGGGAACTTTTGAGATGCCACAGATCGAAAAGACACAAAATTCAGTAGAAATCTCTCGTCAAAAACTGATGCTGATCCTTGAAGGAATCTCCCTAAAAAGTGTCCAAAACCGTAAGCGTTTTTTATTAAAAAAAGATGAAAATAATTACAAAAAAGTAGGCTAAAAGCATTGTAAATACAGGGGTTTTCACTATATTTACAGTATGAAAAACGGCTTGAAAAAACAGGTTTCAGAACTGCAAAAACAGAACCAAATTCTGCAAAATACCCCTCAGGAAGCCGAAGAAATTATTCATCAAACCAAACAGCAACTCAGAGATTCCGAGAGGTCAGCCAGACAACTGGAGAAGGAAGTAAAACGTCTTGAGGAGAAATCCAGCCAGCTCGAAGATACGGCAAAACAACTCGAAGAGAAGAACAAATACCTCCAGTTTCAAATTGATCAGCTAAAACGATTGATGTTTGGCGCCAAGCGGGAACGTTTTATTTCCAACATCGTCGTGGATCAAATGACACTTCCTTTTGATTTTCCTGAGCCACCTGTTGCAGAACAAGCTACTGAAACCATCGAATATACCCGTAAAAAGGCCAACTCCAGGGAGAACCACCATGGCCGTCTGGAGCTCCCTTCACATCTTCCCGTAGAGGAGATCCATCTGGAGCCAAAGCAGGACACAACAGGTCTTAAATGCATCGGACAGGAAGTTACCAGCGAACTGGATTATACCCCTGCAAAACTATTTGTCCGCAAATATATCCGCAACACATATGCCCTTCCCGGTGGAGAAGGAATCGTAATAGCAGATCTTCCTGCACGCCCAATTGACAAAGGCATAGCCGGTCCTGGACTTCTTTCAAACATTCTGGTAGAGAAATTTGTTGACCATTTGCCTATTTACCGTCAGATTGAGCGGTTCAAGCGTGAAAAGGTTGTTATTTCTTCCTCGACCATTGATGGCTGGGTTACAAAGACTGCCGATCTGCTTGCACCGCTTTATTCCCACCTGGTTAAGCTGGTAATTGCCCAGGGTTACCTTCAGGTTGATGAAACACCGATAAAAGTGCTGGACCATCAGAACAAAATAGGCAAAACACATCAGGGGTACCATTGGGTTTACAATGCCCCGCTGCAGAATGCCATTTTCTTTGACTATTGCCATGGCCGGGGAAGAGAAGGCCCGATGAGATTGCTAAAAGATTTTAAAGGATATCTTCAGACTGATGGCTACGGCGTATATGAATGGTTTGCCCGGCAGGACGGTATTACCCATATAGCCTGTATGGCGCATGCACGACGCAAAATATCTGATGCCCTGGATTACGACAAAGAAAAGGCCGGACTTTTAATGAAAATGATACAAGACCTTTATGCCATCGAACGTGAAGCCCGTGTGGCTGGTCTGACACCGGAACAGCGAAAGGAACTTCGGCTGGACAAATCCCTGCCGATAATGAATGATCTTGGCAAGAAGATCGCAGAGATGAATAAAACGGCCATCCCAAAGAGCCCAATGGGAATTGCGCTATACTATGCAACCCAACGCTGGGACAACCTGCTCAATTATCTTTATGATGGTTCCCTGGAAATTGATAACAATTGGGTCGAAAATGCGATTCGACCAAGCACATTAGGTCGGAAAAATTTCTTATTTGCCGGATCACACGAAGGAGCCAAAAGGGCAGCAATGTTTTACTCATTCTTTGGTACCTGCAAAAAGAACAACGTAAATCCTTATGAGTGGCTCAAAAAGGTATTGGAAATTATCCCGGAATATCCCGCCAATAAAATAGGGGACTTGTTACCACAGAACCTCAAGATCTAATCACTATCATTTTTTTTCGACCAAAATCTAAACAATGCCATCAGAGGTTAAGATGGGTTGGTCGGACGGATACGGAGCAATGATCCAAAAAAGTAGTTGGAAGTTTAGAAATAACCACCCTCATTAACACTGATAAAGGCTAGCTCAGCCAATCAGCATAGTCACAAAAAAAGTTGATAAGT
>CAIRSO010000667.1 GCA_903881215.1 uncultured Bacteroidia bacterium | reverse complement strand
TTCAGGAGTTTGATTTTTACTCCTCCGGTTTATTCAAGGCAGGTGGGGAACTAAAGTTAGGGGGCAATTTATTCAAGTCCAAAAATGCGGGCCAGGCTTTCCTTAGTTTTTGCTATAATTTTGTTAAACAAACCGATGGAGTTCAGGATTTTAATTGGATTAGTGCAAAATTTGGATTTGTTTTTTAACCATTTTTATTCTACAGCAAGGGCTTTTGAAATCCCAACTCACACTGGGTATAAGCGATTTTATGCCATTTCTGAAATTTTTAACTTCCGTGATTGCGGGATAAAATAATTTTAAACGATATGAGGGTCAAATATTTATTGTTGTTCTTGTTGCCGG
Source organism: uncultured Bacteroidia bacterium (assembly GCA_903881215.1). Taxonomy (GTDB): domain Bacteria; phylum Bacteroidota; class Bacteroidia; order Bacteroidales; family Prolixibacteraceae; genus CAINVV01. Next base: position 12,426 of record CAIRSO010000667.1, on the reverse strand, counting down.
TTCTGCTGATGTCGGCCAAAACAGAGAAATTTGTCACAGGCTTTGCCATCGTGGTAGATCAAAAAAGCTACGATGCAGCAAAACCTGAAATTGATGCCTATGCCGCTGCTGTTGAGGCACAGGGACTGAAGACATATATTCTGGTCGATGCCTGGAAAACCCCGGATGCCATCAGAGAGAAACTGATAGCATTGTATCATTCCAAATCCAGTCCGATCGAAGGGGCAGTTTTTGTTGGAGATATTCCGGTTCCCATGTTGCGTGATGCCCAGCACCTCTCATCTGCCTTCAAAATGGACCAGGAGAAATACGCCTGGAACCGCTCCTCCATTCCATCTGACAGGTTTTATGATGATTTCGATCTTCAGTTTACCTACCTCAAACAAGATACTGCCCGCCAGTTATATCATTATTATAGCCTGAACGCAACATCAAAGCAAGTCTTGAATCCCAATATTTACAGTGGCAGGATTAAACCTCCGGAGGGGAAGGACAAGTACGAAAGATTGAAATCATATCTGAAAAAAGTGGTCAATTATAAGAACAATCAGAAGAAGGTTGAACAGGTGATGTTTTTTACCGGACATGGGTATAACTCTGAATGTCCGCGTACCTGGATGGATGAAAAATTGGCCATATCACAACAGTTTGATTACCTCAGCGGACAGAAGAGCTATCTGGAATACATCAATTTTCAGTTTGAAAAACACATCCGTTTCAAATTAATGCCTGAACTTAAGAGGAAGGATCTGGATATAGCACTCCTGCATCACCACGGCGGACCAACAACCCAATATTTGGACGGAATGCCTCAGGTACAGTCTATTCCTGATGAAATCGAAGATGTGAAATACTATTTGCGCTCCAAATTGAGCTCTTCAAAAACTCCGGAAAAGATTGCAAAAACCAAGGAGAGCTACATGAAAATGTTTGGTGTCCCCGAAAGCTGGTTCGATGGGACATTCGATAAAAAGCAGATTGAAAAGGACTCAACATTCAATGCAAATCTGGATATTAATGTAGAAGACCTGGTCAACTATTCCTCCAATGCCAAATTCATCATGATGGATGCCTGCTTTACCGGTTCGTTTCACCTGGATGATTATTTAACAGGAGAGTACATCTTTGACGAAGGTCAGACAATAGTCATGCAGGCAAATACCGTCAATGCTTACCAGGATAAGTGGGCCGATGAAATGGCTGGATTACTGGGACTTGGCATGCGCGTTGGGTTCTGGAACCAGATGAACTGCCTGCTGGAAACACATTTAATCGGAGATCCGACTTTTGCATTTACCTCCGCTGATGACCAGTTGAAAATTAACAGCTGGATCGCCACACGGAAGAATGATGTGGATTTTTGGACAAAGCAACTTACATCGCCCTATGCTGATATGCAGACTCTTGCTTTAAGAATGATCTATGAAAATGAGGGTAAAAATGCTTCAGGATTATTGCTGAACCATTTTAAATCATCAAAATTCTTTACGGCACGTACAGAAGCGCTGAAACTGTTAAGCCTGTGCAAAGATGCCAACTTTATTTCAGCCATTAATTTAGGAATGAATGATTCTTACGAGCTCATTCAGCGATTGTCAGCCATCCACATGGGCAATACAGGAGATGAATCACATATTCCATATATGATCGATGCCTTGCTTAGGAACAACTTATCCCAACGGGTTGAATATGACCTGAAAAACTCTGCCGGATTGTTTAGTCAGGAGTTGTTGCTTGCGGAATTGGATAAACAACTGCCTCAAAAAGAGTATCTTCTTGACCCTGCAACTACCAAAGCTGATTTGAGCAAGATGATCATTTACAATACCAAAAAAATGAAAGAGTATGTTAACGAGGTACTTGCCAAAGAGACAACCAAAAAGGAGCGCTATTTCTGTCTGAAAAATTTCAGAAATGAGACAGCGCATCCCTATTTGGATCAACTGATCAATTTTACCGATACAATTTCCGATCAGTCCGTTAAGCTGACAGCAATCGAAATGTTAGGCTGGTTTGATTCCTCTTCGCAACGTCAAAAAATTACCGACTTCTGCAACAGGGAACTTACCAAAACAAGCCTGCCAAAGCCCTACCTGAATGAAGTCCTGAAGACAAAAAACAGAATTAATTAAATACCTTAAGAATATCGTTCATGAGCAATGTGATTGAGTGCAACAACCTGACACATTACTACGGCAAAAAAATGGTATACGAAAACCTGAATATTCATGTCAGGGATGGTAGTATACTGGGCTTGCTGGGTAAAAACGGCGCAGGAAAAACAACAACTATCAATATTCTAAATGGCTTTCTTCAGCCCCGGAGCGGTGAGTGCCTTATTTATGGTGAGAATTCCCAACATCTTACTCCGGCAACCAAAGCCAGAATTGGATTTCTGATTGAGGGGCATATTCAGTATGCCTTTATGAACATTCACCAGATTGAGAAATTCTACTCTGGCTTTTATGCAAACTGGAGACCTGCACCATACTGGGAGCTGATGTCAAAGCTAAAAGTTAGCCCAAAGCAGAAGATCTCAACCATGTCGTGCGGACAGCGTTCGCAAGTGGCACTTGGTTTGATCCTGGCCCAGAACCCCGATCTGCTCATCCTCGACGACTTCTCGATGGGGCTCGATCCGGGTTACCGGCGCCTGTTCATCGACTATCTGCGCGAATATGCCAAATCGGAGAACAAGACCATTTTCACCACTTCACACATTATTCAGGACATGGAACGCCTGATCGATGACGTGCTGATCATGGATTATAACCGGGTTCTGGCCCAGTGTCCCATCAGCGAGTTCATGACAAGCTTCAAAAGGTTTGATTTCGAACTGGAGAATGATAAGGTAAACCTCAAAAAGGAGCTATTTGTGAAGAACCTCGAGATGGTTAAGAACAAAGTTGAACTCTATACCTATGAGTCTAAGGATTTTGTTGAGAAATTTCTTGAGAACAATGGCATAGTTCACAAAGGCTTCAAACAGGTGAAAATGGAATTGGAAGATGCATTTATCGGATTAACAGGAAAATATTAAGATATGTGGAAATCGATAGTTTACAAAGAATGGATAAAAATCAGGTGGTTCCTGGTAGGATTTACCATACTGGGAATGCTGGGTCTGGGATATGTTTTTCTCAAAGTGCAGCGTGGATTTACATTTAACGGTGGAACAGGTTTCTGGTACAACATCCTGTTTATGGGCATGCAATTTTTCGGCTACTTCAAGTATATCCCGCTTTTAGGAGGATTAATCATTGGCATCGCACAGTATTTTCCTGAAACCGTCAACAAACGGATCAAACTAACCTTTCACCTTCCCTTGAATGAAAACAAAGTACTGTTGATGATGCATATTTTTGGCATCGTTTCTTTACTCGCTTCCTATCTGCTTCTATTGCTGGCCTTCATATCTCTGAGCTCTATTTATTTCCCCTCACAGATGATCATTGAATCAGTTATCTCGGTTTTCCCTTGGTTCCTGGCAGGTTTTGCGGCCTATTTCTTTGTTGCTCTGATCGTGCTGGAACCCGTCTGGATGTACCGGTTTTTCTATGCTCTGGTAGCAGGATTCTTTGTGACTATTTATATCAAATCACCGGTAATTGCAGCTTATGGACCGGCCATTCCGGGATTGTCACTCTTGACAATCCTCCTCAGTGTGGCACTCTTGTTCTCGGCATACCGTTTTAGAAAGGGGGAAATGTAAGATGGAAAAGTTAAGTAGATTTATTTTGGTTATTGTTGCTATCCTGGTTTTATCCATGACACTCCCAACGCTTTACTGGATGGCTTTTGAAAAACCAATCAAGAAACCGTTTGTCATGTACAGTTGCATCGATGATGATTTTTTCATACTTCGTGCCGGAACGCCAACTACGTTTGAAGACAAAAAAGGCAACAAATACACACGCGACCAATATGAGCAGAAATTGCCCATGTGGAATTTTCAACAGCTGATGGTGTCCGGCAAAATGCCAGATACAATCAAAGGCAAAGCTATGGACATGCACGACATCGGCCGGAACAGGTCATTTGAACGGTACAAACCGGAGGACATGAATTGTCCGAAATCACAGCTTTTCCCTCTGTTCGAATCTCAGTCCGGGAGGGCTAGCCTGGAACTGCCGAATGATTATTTCAGGATCACCTGGCGGATGGAATTCATTGATGCCGGTACCAACAAAATTTTGGAAGAGAAGAGTCAGCTGTTTTCGGCTGCCTTGTACCACTTCGGATTCACTTTCCCGGCTACGAGAATCGAAGGGTTGCCAACGACCCGAAAATCATGCGACGAAGGTTACCTGATCGTCGATTCGGCAGACAAGCTGTTCCATGTCAAGCTGATCAAGGGAAAACCTTTTGTGAAAAAGGTAAACCTGCCTGAAGGTTTGAAATTCAAACACATCATCTGTGTGGATTTTAAGGACAAAAGGTACTACGCCTATCTTTTCTCTGAGAAGAATGAGATCTTCATTTTGACTCAGGACGAATACGAACTGATCAAGTTTCCTGTCACGGAGTTTAAGGCCGAAAATTGTGAGCTGAAACTCTATGGCGACCTCTTCAACTACAATGTGACCGTAGATAGTGAGGACCATACCGACGTCATCATTCTAGACAAGGAATACAAAAAGGTAGCAAGTTACCAGGAAAGCTTTCCGGTACTTTCAGAGCGCACCGAAGGCAAAATATTCAGCTATATCTTCCCTGCACAACTTTCAATGGAAGATTCCAACAGCAAGTACATCGATTTTTTCTGGAAAGGATCAGGCGGAATGGGATGGATCATTCTTAATCTTCTCCTTGTGGCGTTGCATTTCGCCCTGCTTCGCCGGCGGAAAGCTGTCATAAAAGGCCATGTGATCGATTTGGCCCTTGTCGCAGTGACCGGGATCTATGGATTTCTTGCGGTGAATCTTTTTCAAAACAAGTTTTTCAAGTAGCTATAACAAAATAAGCTGTTCAAAAACTCTGTGGTTCTCTGTGAATCCTCTGTGTGTCTCTGTGTAACTAATTGTATCACAGAGTTACACAGAGAATGCACGGAGTTTCACAGAGTAAAAAAGCACTTTTTTAGACTTTTCAGACAGACTCAAACTCCTCAGATTTAACCTGGTTAGCTGATTTTACTCTTCTTTGCCACTGGGGCAGCATCTGTCCTTAAATTCTGATTTCATCTGTCTATTATTTTGCTTTTTAATGGCCAGATGGAACTCGCCAATAATCATTCACTTGTGTGAGTAGCAGTTCCCATGGCTCGTTTCATCTTCTCTTTTTCTTCAGGTGTCAAATGCATCCACTTTTCGTTGTGGTTGTCGGAACTGCAATCGCAGTTGCAATTGCCATTGCAGTGGCAGCGGCAGCGGCAGATGCTTCTGCCGTGTCTGTGACCGCCACTGAATCCGCCAAACAAGATCTTCGACAATACCAGTATTCCGATTGCCTGCCAGAAGGTGATGGTGCCAATTCCGAACACAGCCGGAAGTAGGTTGTTCCAAAGCAACATCACGCCAGTTCCGAAAACAAATATACCTGCTGCTATTGCTATTGGGATGAGAATGGCTCTTTTTATCCAGAAGCCTTTTCCTCTTTGATGTCTAAAATTCATCATGATTTCTAATGATTTAATTGTTAATAATCTTTGTAAAATCCCTGAAGCCGCTTCCGCAGGTGCGCCACTGCGTAACGTTTTCGTGAGATGATCGTTTTAATGCTTTCCCCGGTCTTGTCGGCTATTTCCTGAAGTGTCATCTCCTCAAGTTCATTCCATACAAACACATCCCTTTGTTTCTCAGGCAATTCGTTCAAAGCGGAATAGAGTGATTCTCTGATAGCCGATTTCTCAAGTTCTGTTTCAGGATCAGAGCTGTCCGATAGCAAGGCTTCCGGATAAATCATATCTCCCTCTTCATCTTCAAAGGCAAAATCAGCCAACGATTGCGGTGCCATTTTTCGATTCTTGTCCACAATCTTGTTTTTGCTCACACGATAAAGCCAGGAACTCAGCTGAACAATGGGCTCAGAGTCAATGATAGAACTAAGCTGGTACCAAACATCCTGCAGAATATCTTCGGCGTCCTGATCGTTTTTTACGCGGGTGCGGATAAAACTTAGTAAACGCTTCCCATATTCCTGCACGGCATGCTGTATGCTTTGCTGTCGTTGAGTCATCGGGTATGCAATTAATTCGTCCATATTGAGGTAGACGAATGAAAAGGGAAATTACTTTAAAATTGGGATAAAAATTTATTTATTGGCTATCTGTCATGATAAAACCACTGCCGTGGATGTTGCGGATCTCGACGGTGGGATCGTCTTTGAAGAACTTCCGCAACTTGGTAATGAAAACATCCATGCTTCGGGTAGTGAAATAGCCATCATCGCCCCAGATTCGTTTGAGGGCAACCTCGCGTGGCAGCAGCTCGTTCCTGTGTTCGCAAAGAAGTTGAAGCAAAGCAGCCTCTTTTGGACTGAGCAACTGTTTGGTCTCTCCAAGTTTAACCTCCCGTAACTTGGCATCAAAGAGGTATTTGCCAATGGTGTAATACTGATTCAAATTTCCTGTTTCGCCTTCCGCCCGCTTGAGAAGGACGGCAATCTTGTAAATCAAAACATCCGCATCAAAGGGCTTGACAATGTAATCATCGGCACCTAGCCGATACCCTTCAAGCACATCCTCCTTCAGCGATTTGGCAGTCAGATAGATAATTGGAATTTTCGTATCCATCGAACGGATCTCCCTGCCTATGGAGAACCCATCAACGTTTGGCAACATCACATCGAGGAGGCAAATGTCATAGGTGCCTTCTCTGAATGAACTTACTGCGTGCTTTCCGTCGGAGAGCCAGGTAATCGTAAAGTTGCATATTTCGAGGTAGGATTTTAAGACGGCCCCAAAACTCAGGTCATCCTCCACGAAAAATATGGATTTTTTATTGCTCATCGGTTGGTGTTTTGAAAGGGGATAAATACGACAAAACGACTCCCTTTTCCGGGTTCACTGAATACCTTGATACTCCCGTTGTTGGCGTCCAGGATGGCTTTAATGTAGCTTAATCCAAGACCAAATCCTTTGATGGTATGAATATTGCCTGATGTCAGACGGTAGAATTTATCGAAAATCTTCGACTGAACGGCCTTTGTCATTCCCATGCCATGGTCCTCGACGGTGAGAAGAATTCCATCAGCAGAGTTGGCAGTAGAAACCTTGATTATCGGGGCTTCCGGCGAATATTTGTTGGCATTATCCAAAAGATTGCATACCAGATTCGTGAAATGAATCGGATCTGTTGTGACATTGGGATTTTGCGCCTCGAGCCTGGTCTCAATGCTGCCACCCCTTTGTCCGACCTGCAGCACAATGCCATCTATCGCCGCTTCAATCAATGGATGGACATCAGTAGCCTGGAAGCTGAACTCAAATTCTTTCCTGTCGAGCCTGGCAATCTGAAGGATCCGCTCCACCTGCTCATTCATGCGCTGGTTTTCTTTCTTGATCATCCCGGCAAAGAACCGAACCTTCTCCTGCTCATTGATCACCTTATCGTTCGAGATAGAATCGGCTGCTATGGAGATGGTGGCAATGGGTGTTTTAAACTCATGCGTCATGTTGTTGATGAAATCAGATTTCATTTCAGAAATCCTTTTTTGTCTGATTATCTGATAAATACTAAGCAGAAAGGTTAGGAAGATGATCAATGTAAAGGAAACAGAAAGGCCAAGCAGTAAAGTTGTTTTGCGACCAATAAATTGATCCCTCTCCGGGAAATGGACCGAGACATCAAGTTTTTTTCTGAAAATATCATCAGGGAAAAGGTTGACGGTGTACCATCTCCGAACCGTGGCTGTACCTGTATTCTGATCGGGGATGCTGTCGTTCCCTAAAACGGACATTTTGAAATCAATAGGGATAGCTCTGTCAGTAAGCTCCTCTTTGATCAATTTTTTCAGTTGAACTTCGTCGATGTTTCGTCCCGAATTCCATCCGGTGTATTCTATTTGTATGCGGTTTGATAAATTTTTAAGCTGATTGATCTTTTTCCCAATCATACTATCATTAACCGATATTGTTAAATCAGAACCGACGGACTTTCCAACAAAGTCCTCAGTGATGATTTTCATCGAATGACTCTTCTTCCCTGACTTGGAATCTCCCGACATAACATAATTCATCTGCCCGGAATGTTGGCCCTTTATAGTCATCACCGTGATGGTGCGGTGCAGGCTGTCCCTTTTTACGACAACATCAAGGTTCTCCATATTCTGAGGGGGCGGAGGAGGAGGCGGTGGCGGAGGAAATGGGATCTGCTTGTTCCAATTGACGGTGTCGGATAAAGCAATGCCACGGATTACCTTCAGATCATTGTTAGTTTCCAGCCGGCGAACTGCTTTGTTCATCGCTTCATTCACCGATCTGTCGAAAAGCTCATTACGAACCGCAACCGAATTGTTGAACCAATAGACCTGTACCGCTACGATGCCCAGTAACGAGATTCCCATTAGAATGACCAATCCGATGAAAATGCGCTTATTCATGTATTAAAAATGCTTCCTTTTTTTATAACTCTCAACTTTCAGTTCTCAACTCTCAGTTCTCAACTCTCAACTTCTTCATAAAATTAGGCAATTATTGTATCGATCGTTGAACTTTAACTTCACCTTAACACTTTTTTAGAAGGCCTTAACCCAATCTGCGCCATAATACTACTAACATTGTCTTGTCAAAGAATTTTATTTTCTCACTTAAAAAAGACAAATATGAGACTGGTATTTTTATTAGGAGTATTTCTGCTCTCCACGCTCTTATCACTTGGGCAGACGGCAAAAACGACAACAACGACGACTTCGGTACAAAGTCAGCAGAAGAAAGACCAACAACATGTAAAAGTGATGGTAAGTCAGAATGGCAAGGTGACTAAAATAGATACCACCTTCAACCTGCCCAATGAAAAGCTCGTTCAGCTAAAAGTCGACTCTCTCCTGAAGATTTTGGAAGGAGCCGATGGCAAATCCGGCGAAGCCAACATAATTATTATGCGAGGCGATGATAACATTCACATGGGTAAACATGGCAAAGGCAATTCGCCGGGGGAACGTCAAATAACTGTGTATTATCAAAAGAGCGATTCCAGCGATGCCGTTGGCCATAAGAAAGTAATGATGATCGGCAACGGGAAAGGCTTGGTAACTTTCGATGGCGATGGTGAAATGATGCCACCTCCACCACCTCCACCACCTCCACCTCATGGCATGACAAACGCCATACGGGTGCAAGGTTTCAAATTGCCGGGAGGTGATCCTTTTGCCATGGATCCGAGCGATCCGGATATCATCACGTATGACAAAAAGGACATCGGCAAAGGACTCGAAAAAATCACGATCGTCAGGAAGAAGCGCACTTCTCCCGAAATTGAGAGGGATGTTCAGGTAAAGGTCGAAGTTTCTGACGACAAGAAAAAATAGCGTTCAAACAAGTTGAGGTCTGTATGGCAGGCCAATGGAGAAAGATGCCTTGACCGGCATCTTTTTTTTGTTGGTCAACGATGCACATTGGCTCTGTGGATCTCTGTGACCCCTCAGTGTCTCTCAGTGTAATATTTTAAAGCGAGTTACGTAAACATTGGTATATGAAAATTATATCTTTTATCCTGAGTATCCTGATTACCTTATTCTCCTATGGCCAATCACTGAAAGATACAGGCAGCAGGATAAGCAAGGAGGATGCACAAAAATTTCTGGTTCATCACAATCAGGTCAGGGCAGAAGTGGGCGTTCCCGGTTTGAACTGGAGCATTGAGCTATCCGCCTACGCGCAGGAATGGGCCGATTATCTGGCCAAAAACAATGGCTGCAAAATGGAGCACCGCAAGAAACCCAATCTCAAAGGCGAACCTTTGGGTGAGAATCTGTTTTGGGGAAGTTCGTCGACCTATTATCATCCCTTAGATGCTTCGACCTCCTGGTATGAGGAGAAAAAAATATACAAATATGGTAAGTTCGGACAAGGTAACTGGCATGCCATCGGACACTATACTCAAATGGTGTGGAAGAATACCAAAGAAGTCGGAGTAGGTGTAGCTATTTGCAAAAACGGTGAGTTGATGGTTGTTGCCAGTTATTATCCTGCCGGAAATTACCTGCTGCAATTCCCTTACTGACAATCAAAATTTTTCAAAGACACCCAGTCCGAAAAGGGCAAAATCATATTTCACAGGATCATTTATATCCATCAATCGGAGATTTAAATCCAGTTCTGCCAAAGCTTTTGCATCATTCTGTTTCCTTGTTAGTAATCCAAGTTTTCGGGCAACATTGCCGGAATGCAGATCCAACGGACAAGAAAGTGCGCTTGCAGGAATAGATTTCCACAAGCCAAAATCAACCCCACATCCATCTTTCCGAACCATCCATCTCAGGAATAGGTTGATTCTTTTGGCTGCCGAACCATTTGCCGGATCCGATACATGCTTGAAAGTTCTTTCCGGGTACGGTAGCGAGAAGAAAACCTCTTTGAAGTGATGAATGGCGGGTTGTGTAGAGTTTTGGGTGACGGCTTCTGAAAAGACAGTTTCCAATCCACCATGATAAGCATAAATATTTTTCAAAGCTTCAATAAAATAGACAAGGTCGGTCTGATTAAATGTACGGTGAATGAACCCGTTCAGTCTTTGCAAATCGGATGCCCGGTGGCTCATGACAAAATCATAAGGAGAATTATCCATCAGATCCATCAATTTGAAGCTGCTTTGAAGGATCATCTTCCTGTTGCCCCATGCCATCGTGGCAGTCAGAAATCCCGAAATCTCAATATCTTCCTTCCTTTCAAAACAGTGGGGAATTGCCACAGGATCTGACTCCACAAACCGTGGATGGTTGTAGAAAGCAACTTTTTCGTCCAGAAACTCTTTTATTTCAAGTAGATTTCTTTCCAATACAATACTTTTTTGTATCCAAAGATATCGAACAATTACCGGCTAACAGCTGATGGCTAATGGCTAAGTGATATATATCAGCAGTTCGTTTACAAATTTGTATCAGCAGTTCGTTTACAAAATAGAAAAAAACTGTATCAGCAGTTCGTTTACAAAAAGATCATTCGTTCATTGAAATATTGCTTATTTAATTTGTCCAAAAAACATGGACAATGATGAAGTTTTAAGACAAGAAGCAGTCAGACTTTCTTTGCAAGGTTTATCCGTGCAGGAGATAGCCACCCGATTTGAAAAATCACGTCAATGGGTTTATAAATGGATCCACAAGTATCAAACGAGTGAAATTCAAGATTGGTACGTAAGTGTTTCAAATGCTCCGAAGGAGATTTCTAACAAAGTCTCAGCAGAACTTGAATCAACAGTTGTCGAGATTAGAAAATGTTTATCCGGCAATCCTTATTCACAAAGAGGGGCGATAAGTATTCTCTATGAATTTGAGCGCTTAGGGTTAAAACCACCCTCTATTGCAACGGTAAACAGGATCTTAAAGCGAAACAGCCTATTGGATCCTGGCTTGTCTAGGGAACGAAAACAAAAGGAATACCCCAGTTACTTCATTGATGTGCAACAAATGGATCTGATTGGTCCTAAATATTTAAAAGGAGGATTTCGATTCTACTTTTATAACATCATTGATACAGAGAACCACTATGCATCTGTTTATCCGATAAAAGATAAATCAGCAAACAGCATAGTCCCTTGTTTAATTGACTTCTGGCAGAACTATCAGATTCCAGACTTCCTGCAGATGGATAATGAATTGTCCTTCAGAGGAAGCAACAGGCATCCACGGGGACTGGGCATGCTCTTGAGAGTATCACTAATCAATGGGGTTTCCCCAATCTTTATTCCACCAGCAGAGCCATGGAGAAATGGCATAATAGAGAAATTTAACGACACTGTACTAAAGCACTTTTATGGTTCACAAACATTCTCCTCATTTGAAGAGATACAGGAGAAGGCAAGAAAATTTAGCCTTTTCCACAATGAAAACCATAGGTATTCAGCACAGTCCAATAGAACTCCAAATCAGATGATACTCTCGTTTGATTCAAGAAAAACAATGGAACTTCAGATTAATTTAGAATTAAAGATTTTAATTGATTCAGGACGCTTAATCTTCATTCGGTTTATTCGAAGTGATTTAAAATTAAGCATCCTCAATACAGTGTTTTTCCTTAAACCTGAACTGAAGTACTGTTATGTCGTTGCAGAAATAAATATTGAAAAGCATACTCTGGTTGTTATGCAAAACACGATAGTATATCATGTCTTTCCATTCATCATGCCTTTGTCTTAAATAAGCAATATGTCAATGAACTCTTGATATTTTGGCCGCCTTAGAAGGCGAATCCCCTAGGGGATTGTAAACGAACTCCTGAGACTCAAATGTCTCCTTAGAATGTAAACGAACTTATGATATGTAACA
>CAIRSO010000666.1 GCA_903881215.1 uncultured Bacteroidia bacterium | reverse complement strand
GAGAATATTTTAATCTCGGTAATCTTCAAGCTGGAGCACAAGAATATATCAGGATGTCCAGAGGCAACCCAACCGTTAGGGCTAGAGCTGTAAGCAGCTTTGCCTCCTCCTCTGCCGTTGGCACGCCAAGTGGGGGTGGAGTCAATACAGAAAATATGGCGGCAAATGTTGGCAAAATGAATGTAATCGCCGGAAAAGATAGTGAAAAATTGGTTCAAGCGGCTTTGCGGGGATCAGAGTTTGATGCCTCAGCAATGGCAAATGGGGCTGACTCTGATAGGAGCAGAGAGATTCAAGAATCCTTTGATGCAATAAAAGGAAGAAAAGAAGAGCTATTGAATGACATTTCTCATTCAATAGAAGATTACGTTGGAGATGTTGGCGTAGGGTTGAAAAATATTGGCAACTATAACAAAGTTAGTGGCGGTCAAAATCCTCTGGATATTACAAAAATTGAACAAGCACTAGGAAATATCAATTCTACAGAAAAAAGCAAACACGAATCCGCAATTGAACTGGCAAAAAAACTTTCGCCTGCGATTGGAATTACAAGTACTGAGGATGGCCAAGCCAATCTTGCAAAAAGTGTTTTGAGTAGAACCCACAAGGCTTTCTCTGCTGTAAATGAGATCAATACTGAAAACGGAACTAATCCAGACTATAAGACAATTAAGCTTTCCGGTGAAATAGACGAGGCTAGCATTAAGTCTATTAGAGATAAAATCCGAAGCGCTCAGAGCGCCAGTATTGATTTTCAAGCTAATACAAAAATAGCAACAGAGATTGCGACTGGGCAAATTGCTAATAATCAAAATGTTAATCGTCTTCCCGTAGAACAGGGGCATAGTTCTGAAGCCGCCATGTCTGCAATTGCCGATCAGATGAAATCAATTATGGAAACTCACCATGCCAATACCAATGGTATGACTGCATCGGAATTCAGAACAATGGCAAAACAGGCTTTTGGCGGGGCTGTAAACACCTCTGGCGTGACAGCGGGAACAACCATGGGCCAACTTTCTACCGATCCTCGTTTTATTGACAAACTATCTCGAAGTATTGGTCATCAAACTGCAACTGCCATCAAGAAACAGGGAATCACTTTAGCTCCCGCTCAAAACGCAACACATGCCGCACCACTTTCTCAAACTACACAGCAACCAATCCAGACCGCGCCACCAACTACGAAGCCAGAAGGGCCCTTGAAAATGCCGCCTCACGTTTAAAATAAGAGAATTGATATAATTTAACGGTTAAAATATGTCACCAGAAAACTCAAGTTCCGAATCAGCTGACACAGTTTCAGCAACAGAGCAACCAAAAACAGAAACAGAATTGAAAGCTGAAGTTGAGGCCGCGGCCGAACACCAAGAATCTCTTGACGCCGACACACCAAGCGGGGTAGCTTCTGATTTGGAGAAAGCCCAAAAGGCTAGAGAGAATCGAGCAGAAGACAACAAGGTTGTTTTGGATTGGCTTATTCTGGAAGATGGCATTACTGAAAATGATG
>CAIRSO010000665.1 GCA_903881215.1 uncultured Bacteroidia bacterium | reverse complement strand
ACTGGTCAAACTTTCTCTGATAATATCTCTGTTTTGTGTATCATTTCCTGCAGTAAATGCAGGTGAAATATTTTATAACCCGGTTTAATTCAATTTATTATATCTATTAATTAAGATATTTGAATAACTTTTTAAATAAATATTAACACAGGCGGTTCGGTTAATGATAAATTTCTATTTTTGTCGCTGATTATTGAAGTTCCTTATACACTGTTATTTAGAACAATTCTTATTAACACCTAAAACAATTTCATATGGAAAGTAGTGCCTTGATACTTTTCTTTATAACGGCCATTTCATTGGTAGGTTTGGCGCTGGTTTTCTCCAGTTATGTACCACCAACATCTTTTACTACGGCAAAATTTGAACCCTATGAGTGCGGTATGGAAACCATCGGAGAAACATGGAACCAGTACACAGTAGGGTATTATCTTTTTGCCATTCTCTTCCTCATTTTCGACGTGGAAACTGTCTTTATTTTCCCATGGGCGACTGTAATGAAGGAAGTTGGAATGACCGGTTTTGTTGAAATTCTGATCTTCTTTGGCATCTTGGGACTGGGATTGTTTTACGGATGGAAAAAACATGCATTGAAATGGGAGTAAAAAGTAAAAAAGAGTTCGAGGCGAACGATTTTCCAATCTTAGCCGAATACGAAGGAGGAAGTATCATCCTCGCCAAACTAGACGATTTACTAAACTGGTCACGATCCAATTCACTCTGGCCCTTAACTTTTGGAACACGCTGCTGCGCCATTGAATTTATGGCAGTTGGTGCCTCCAGGCACGACATGGCAAGGTTCGGAATGGAAGTAGCCCGCGCGACTCCCCGCCAGGCTGATATGATTATCATCTCGGGTACAATCAATTACAAGATGGCTCCTGTGCTGAAAAGATTGTACGATCAGATTGCCGATCCAAAATATGTCATTGCAATGGGTTCATGCGCTATTTCAGGTGGTCCTTTCTTCTACAATTCCTATGCTGTTGTCAGGGGTGCAGATCATGTGATTCCGGTAGATGTATACGTACCCGGATGTCCGCCCAGACCGGAAGCCCTGTTGTTTGGCATGATGCAACTTCAGAAAAAAATCAGAAGAGAACGGTATTTCTCCAGAAAACAGAAAAAAAATGCCCCACAACCTTGAAGCTAACCGGGAAGATGGGAAAATCAATCATACACTCTATCACTTCACCATTTGAATTTTAAGTGAGATGACAAACGAAGAACTTCTAGCTTGCCTGACAGGTGAGTTTTCGAAAGCCGAGGTCAAGCCCGGCAAACAATATGTTGAGATAATGGTTAACGCAGCCGATCTGCACGAAACATCCGTGCAACTCAAAAATACACCTGCCTTGTCATTTGATTATCTGTTTTGTCTCTCAGGAGTAGATTTTCCTGAATCGATGCAGATAGTATACCATCTCGAATCGACCCACCACAGACATATCGTGGTCATGAAAGTCAACACTGCAGACCGCCTGGATCCTAAGGTGGATACAGTCAGTGATGTTTGGCAGACAGCCAAATACCATGAAAGGGAAGTATATGATCTTTTGGGGGTTAAATTTAATAACCACACAGATCTGCGCAGGCTTTTTCTGGACGACACATGGGGATTCCCTCTTAGAAAAGATTACAAAGACGAAGTAAGAATAGTAGAACGATAACCTTATGTCTGAAACAAAAGAGATTATCATCAGCACAGATAAGATCCATACCGATCAATATCTGGTCAACATGGGGCCTCAGCACCCTTCCACACACGGGGTACTTCGGTTGCTAGTCCGTTTGGAGGGTGAAATTGTGCACCACATTCAGCCACATGTTGGGTACATCCACAGCGGGATCGAAAAAATGTGTGAGGCACTCTCCTACCCCCAAATCATTCACCTAACCGACCGTATGGATTACCTGTCGGCACACATGAACAACGAAGCGGTTTGTCTTTGCGTTGAGAATGCCCTTCAGGTGGAAGTACCCGAGCGTGTCAAATACATCCGTACCATCATGGATGAACTGACCCGACTACAATCTCACCAACTTTGGTGGTGTGTCATGGGGATGGACCTGGGAGCGCTGACGACCTTCTTTTATGGCCTTCGAGACCGCGAACACATTCTCGATATTTTCGAAGAGACTTGTGGTGCCCGGATGACACTGAACTACAGTCTTCCCGGAGGAGTTATGTTCGACATCCACCCAAATTTCCAGAAGAGAGTCAAAGATTTTATCAAAGAATTCAGAAAAAAACTGCCTGAATACGACCAATTGCTAACTGGGAACGTTATTTTCCAGGAGCGTACCAACGATATCGGCTATCTTTCATTGGAAGATGCCATTGCATGGGGTGTAACAGGTCCTTCGGGCCGTGCTTCAGGATTTTCTTGCGATGTAAGGAAACATCAGCCTTACAGCGCTTATCCACTCGTGGATTTTCAGGAAAAATTAGATACCAAAGGAGATTCCTTTACCCGCTACCGTTTGAGGATGAGGAGATGCAAGAATCACTTCGCATCATTGAACAACTAATAGACAACATCCCTGAAGGTGATTATGCCGTCAAGATGAAAGGTGTTGTTAAACTACCGGAAGGTGAATTTTACCAGAGAGTCGAAAGTGCCAGGGGCGAGTTTGGCGTTTATATTGTCAGCGATGGCAAGAAAAACCCATACCGTGTGAAGTTTCGTTCGCCGGGATTCTCCAACCTTTTCGCACTTAACAAGATGGCTGCCGGTCACAAAATCGCTGACCTTGTTGCCATCATGTCGACGCTCGACCTTGTTATTCCGGACATTGACAGGTAATTAGTACTAACACGATTGAACTATATCGAAAATCATCAAATCTAATGGGATTCAATATTTACGACTTTTCAGGAATGACCCACAACATGCACCTGTGGTTTTTGGAGCGGATGTCTCCAACGGCTACTACCATTGTTGAATGGACCATCATCGGGGTCAGTTACATGCTTTTCGTTGCCCTTTTCGGTTTGTTCCTGGTATACGCCGAAAGAAAGGTGTGCGCAGCTTTCCAACAGCGTTTGGGACCCATGCGTGTAGGTTATTGGGGATTGCTCCAAACCATCGCCGACTTTATCAAGTTGCTGATGAAAGAGCTGATCATGCCCAAAAGTGCAGATAAATTTCTTTACAACCTTGCACCTTTTATCGTTATGATTGCCACATTTCTGGCCATGGCGGTACTGCCTTTTGCAAAAGGTTTGCAAACACTCGATTTTGATATTGGTATCTTTTATGTGACTGCTGTCTCTTCAGTCGGTGTCATCGGTATCTTACTTGCAGGATGGTCCAGTAACAACAAATATTCGCTGATCGGTGCCATGCGTAGTGGTGCTCAAATACTCAGCTATGAGTTGTCTGTCTCCTTATCATTGGTAACTATTATTATCCTTGCAGGTTCGATGCAACTTTCAGTGATTGTGGAAAGTCAGCGCGACAGCTGGTTTTTGTTCAAGGGACATATTCCATCACTGATTGCTTTTGTTATCTTCCTGGTAGCCGGAACCGCAGAAACCAACCGTGGTCCTTTCGACCTTGCAGAAGCAGAATCAGAATTAACTGCAGGTTTCCACACTGAATATTCCGGTATCAAATTTGCTTTTTTCTTCCTGGCAGAATACATCAACATGTTCATTGTTGCGGCTATGGCTACAACAGTTTTCCTCGGTGGCTGGATGCCATTGCATTTTGGATCTTTCGAATCATTTAATGTTGTGATGGATTTTATCCCGCCGCTTGTTTGGTTCTTCATGAAAGTTATGGGTGTCATATTCCTGATCATGTGGTTTAAGTGGACTTTCCCCCGTTTGAGGGTCGACCAGATCCTGACACTTGAGTGGAAATACCTGTTGCCAATCAACCTGATCAACATCCTTTTGATGAGCCTGGTTGTTCTAACCAAATTCCATCTGTAAAATTATAGCTATATGAAATACCCATGAGTCAATTTTCAAACCAACCAAAAATGAATATGTGGGTATTCCATTTGGCCATTAAAAACCAAATTATATACAAATGAACGCGCTATTTCAATATATCAGCACAATTTTCAAAGGAGTAGGATCGCTTCTTACAGGTATGAAAATTACCGGTAAGTATGTTTTTACACCCTGGAATAATGTCACGCAGCAATATCCCGAAAACCGTGATACGCTAAAAATGTTTGATCGTTTTCGTGGAGAGGTGATCATGCCTCACAGTGAAAGCAACGAGCATCTTTGCACCGGTTGTGGTATTTGCGAACTCAATTGCCCCAATGGGTCAATCGAGATCATCAGTAAAATGGAGCTGACCGAAGAAGGCAAGAAAAAAAGAGCCATCGACCAGCACATTTACCATTTGGGAATGTGTACCTTCTGCAACCTATGTATCAAAGCCTGTCCGACAGGTGCCATTGTGATGGGACAAAACTTTGAACATGCGGTTTGGGACCGTTCAAAACTGACCAAAGTACTTAACCTGCCTGGTTCGAAAATTGCCCAGGGAGTGAAAGAATAACAAACAGCAAAAAATAATCGCTATGAGTCTCAATGATATTATGTTTTACCTGTTTGCCGGTTCAATTCTGACCTTCTCACTTTTAACCGTCACCAGTCGCAGAATCCTCAGATCAGCAGTCTATTTGCTTTTCGTGCTGGTTTCTACAGCAGGAATCTATTTCATGCTGAATTACAATTTTCTTGCTGCGGTTCAGTTAACCGTATATGCCGGAGGTATTATTGTGCTGATCATCTTTTCTATCCTTTTGACAAGTCATGTCAGTGAAAAGGCAGTTGTTGCGCCAGTAAAACAGCAGATTTTTTCTGCCCTCGCAGTGGCAGCGGGTGCGGTACTGACTATAATGACCATCTTTAAATTCGCATTTGTACCTTCTACCGCACCAGCAGTCGATGCCAATGTTCACAATGTTGGTCTGGCTCTTGTGTCTTATAACAGAGACGGATTCGCGTTGCCATTCGAGGTGATCTCAATCCTTCTGCTTGCTGCCATGGTTGGAGCGATTGTTCTGGCCAAAAAAGAGAAAAATCTGGAGTCGGCCGGTAGTCAAACAAAAAATAATCCTGATAAATAATCAAAATCATGATAGACAATATCCCTCTTAATGCATTTCTTGTTATCAGTACCCTGATGTTCTTTATCGGCATCTACGGGTTTCTGACAAGAAGAAATCTGATTACCATGTTGATGTCCATCGAGTTAATTCTCAATTCAGTGAATATTAATTTTGTGGTTTTCAACAAGTTTCTTTATCCCAACCTGCTCCACGGACATTTTTTCAGTCTGATTGTGATTGCAGTTGCGGCTTCGGAAGCAGCAGTAGCTATTGCCATTATCATCAACATCTACCGGAATTTCAAATCCATTGATGTGGATAACCTTGACCAAATGAAACTTTGACCAACTAACTGTTTAGAAATATTTAACCATGAATAGTTACGCATACACAATATTGATTCCGCTGATCCCTTTCTTCGTATTCCTCTTTGTAGGAATGGCAGAAGACAAGCTGAAGGGCAAATTAGGCGGTCTGATCGGAACGGCAGGATTGGGAATAGCGACTTTCCTTTCCTACATGACTGCCTTCAAATATTTCATCACAGACCATGTGGCAGGGACAGGTTATACCTCGTTCAAGGCATTCGAAATTACATGGCTTCACCTGACCGAAAAGCTGACCATCAACCTGGGTGTACTGATCGACCCAATCTCAGTTATGATGCTGGTGGTGATCACCACTGTGTCATTTATGGTGCATATCTACAGTCTTGGGTACATGGAAGGTGAAAGAGGATTTGCCCGCTTTTACGCCTTTTTGTCTTTGTTTAGTTTCTCCATGCTGGGATTGGTTTTGGCGACCAACCTGTTTCAAATGTATATTTTCTGGGAACTCGTGGGAGTATCTTCCTTTCTGCTGATCGGATATTACTACGAAAAACCCAGTGCCTTCTCGGCAGCTAAAAAAGCCTTTATCGTTACCCGGTTTGCGGACCTTGGTTTCCTGATAGGTATCCTTATTCTTTCATTTAATACCGGCACATTCGACTTCCAGACCCTCACAGACCCTAAAGGACTTGCCATTGCTTCAACAGGCGGTGCCGTCTTCATGGGATTGTCGGTGATCACCTGGGCATTGATATTCATTTTTATCGGTGGTGCCGGTAAATCGGCCATGTTCCCGTTGCACATCTGGTTGCCGGATGCCATGGAAGGCCCGACACCAGTTTCTGCTTTGATTCACGCAGCGACGATGGTTGTTGCCGGTGTCTATCTGGTTGCACGTCTTTTCCCTGTGTATGCTCAGGGAGGACCTGTTGCTCTTGAGGTGGTTGCCTGGGTAGGTGCCTTTACTTCTCTATTTGCAGCGGTAATTGCCACCACTCAAACAGATATTAAAAGAGTGCTGGCCTTTTCTACCATGTCTCAAATTGGATACATGATGCTTTCGTTGGGTGTTTCCGGCTACGGAGGCGAAGAAGGATTGGGCTTTATGGCTTCGAATTTCCACTTGTTCACACATGCCATGTTCAAGGCCTTGCTATTCCTCGGAGCAGGTGCAGTGATCCATGCCGTTCACAGCAACGACATGACTGAAATGGGCGGACTAAGAAAGTACCTCCCAATTACACATATCACCTTTTTGATTGCATGCATCACCATCGCCGGTATACCTCCTTTCTCAGGTTTCTGGAGCAAGGATGAAATTTTGGTGGCTGCTTTCCATTCGAACAAAATTCTCTTCGGAATAGAATATTTTGTAGCCGGCCTGACTGCCTTCTACATGTTCCGTCTGTATTACAATATTTTCTGGGGCCACGACCGGCATTATCATCACACTCCGCACGAAGCACCTCTGGTGATGACTGTTCCATTGATGATTCTTGCTTTTGGTTCCATCTTCGCCGGTTTTCTTCCATTTCACAACCTCGTCACTTCTGATGGATTGGGTTTTGAACCCCATATTAACTACTGGATTGCCGTTCCATCTGTACTGATCGGAGTTCTTGGCATCGTCATTGCAACGGTCATGTACAAAACTGAAAATGCTCTTCCAAACAAAGTAGCCGGATCCTTCAGCTTCCTCTACAAGTGGGCTTTCAGGAAATTTTACATCGACGAGGTCTACATTTTTGTTACCAAAAAAATCATATTCAATTACATATCCAGACCTGTTGCCTGGTTCGACCGTCACATTGTGGATGGCACCATGAACGGAATTGCCAATTTGATAGTATTTGTATCCTTCAACATCAAAGGACTTCAATCAGGCAGAGTACAACAATATGGATTTGTATTTGTCACAGGTGTTATTGCCCTGGTGCTGATTTTCGTTTACGTACTTTAAGAAACTGAAATAAAATGAACATTCTAACCCTTTTTGTAGTGATCCCGGTTCTTACCGTAGCCGGAATCCTATTCACAAAAGATCTGAAACAGTCGAGGATGGTGAGTGCCATCGGAATGACACTTCAACTTATCCTTTCTGCAGTTCTTGTTTACCTGTATGTGACCGAACGTCAGGCCGGAAACATGGCCCCTATGCTATTTACCTTCGATGCACTCTGGTTTCCGGCACTCAATATTCATTATGCCGTTGGTGTTGATGGCATTTCAGTCGCTATGATAGCCCTTACCGGAGTGGTCGTTTTTGCGGGAATATTCGCTTCCTGGCGGATGGAGTTTCTTTCACGCGAATTCTTCATTTCACTGATATTGCTTGCTACCGGGGTTTTCGGATTTTTTATCTCGCTCGACCTCTTTACCATGTTCCTCTTTTACGAGATCGCTGTGATTCCTATGTACCTGTTGATTGGAATCTGGGGATCCGGTCCAAAAGAATATTCAGCCATGAAACTGACCCTGATGCTGATGGGCGGATCTGCTCTGCTGATGGTCGGAATTCTCGGAATCTATTTCTTCTCTGCCCCTGCCGGAGGACAATT
This sequence comes from uncultured Bacteroidia bacterium, assembly GCA_903881215.1. Taxonomy (GTDB): domain Bacteria; phylum Bacteroidota; class Bacteroidia; order Bacteroidales; family Prolixibacteraceae; genus CAINVV01. The sequence goes on along the minus strand of CAIRSO010000665.1, from coordinate 3,022 downwards.
GACATTCAATGTACTTGAAATTGCGAAACATCAGATTCCAATTGAGATGCAACGCTTCCTTTTCCCCTTCACCTTTATAGGTTTTGGTATCCTTGGAGCTTTGTTCCCCTTCCATACATGGTCGCCCGATGGTCATGCCTCGGCACCAACTGCCGTCTCCATGCTTCACGCAGGTGTTTTGATGAAATTGGGAGGCTACGGCGCTTTCCGTGTTGCCATTTATTTAATGCCCGAAGCCGCCCACGAACAGGCCTGGATCTTCATCATTCTTACCACTATCAGCGTGGTTTATGGGGCCTTCGGTGCCATCTTCCAGAAAGACCTCAAATATATCAATGCTTACTCCTCTGTTAGTCACTGTGGATTGGTTCTCTTTGCCGTTTTGATGATGAACCAGACAGCCTTCACAGGAGCTGTGATCCAGATGATCTCTCACGGTTTGATGACAGCCCTCTTCTTCGCCCTGATCGGGATGATTTATGGCCGTACACATACCCGAATGATTGATGAGATGGGTGGATTGATGAAAGTGATTCCTTTCCTTGGAGTAGTTTATGTAATTGCAGGATTAGCTTCTCTTGGCTTACCAGGATTCAGTGGATTTGTTGCCGAAATGACCATCTTCTTTGGAGCATACCAGCATGTGGATCTGTTCCATCGGGTGGCTACCATTGTGGCAGTATCTTCCATTGTGATAACTGCAGTTTATATCCTCAGGGTCGTTGGCGTATTGCTGATGGGACCTATCAAAGACAAACATTTTCTTCATCTGGAGGATGCCAACTGGTATGAGAGGCTATCGACCATCACACTGGTGGTTGGCATTACTTTCATAGGAATGGCACCACTTTGGTTGTCAGATATGATCAATTTCAGTTTGGCTCCGTTGATCGCAAAGCTGGCAACGATCCAGCTTCCAGGCATGTAAAAATGAAATTTCAGTAAAATAAAATCTTTAGATATGAGTTTAATCGATATTCTGACAATGAGAAATGAGCTTCTCCTGACCATTCTGGCCATGGTATTGCTCATCATCGATTTGAATTTGAACCACGCGCAGAAAAGTCGGATGATCCCCATTTCGATTGGTCTCTTTTTGGTCGTTACGCTGATTGGATTTATCCCTCAACCAGACAAAACACTGTTTGGCGGCATGTACCATACGAACGGGTTGGTCCAGCTGATGAAGAATATCCTGAATATCGGAGTTCTCATCATCCTTTTCCAATCTGTTGGCTGGTTAAGGAATCCGGCTAATAATTCAAAGATCAGCGAATATTTTTTCTTACTGGTTACCACCCTTATCGGGATGAACTTCATGATCTCATCAGGTGATTTTCTGATGCTGTATCTGGGTCTTGAACTTGCAACAATTCCTGTTGCAGCTTTGGCCGCCTTTACGCATTTTAACACGAAATCATCCGAGGCGGGTATCAAATTACTACTATCCTCTGCCCTCTCATCGGGGATATTGTTGTACGGAATTTCCATGATTTACGGATCTACCGGGTCAATATATTTCGATACAATTGGCGCAGCCTATGCCAATGTACCTTTGCAAGTGCTGGCTTTCATCTTTTTCTTTACCGGAATGGCCTTCAAAATTTCGCTGGTACCGTTCCATCTCTGGACTGCCGACGTTTATGAAGGGGCTCCAATTAATGTTACCTCCTATCTTTCTGTTATTTCCAAAGGGGCTGCTGCTTTCATCCTGATTATTGTGATGTTTACTGTATTCAAAACACTTGCTCCTGCTTATAAAAACATGATTTACCTGGTTGCCGTTCTTACGATGACCATCGGTAACCTTTTTGCCATGAGGCAGAAGAATATGAAGAGATTCCTTGCGTTTTCCTCTATCGCGCAAGCGGGATTTATCCTTTTGGGTATCCTTGGAACCAATAAAATGGGGATGACTTCTGTTGTCTATTTCGTATTGGTTTACATCTTCTCCAACTTAGGAGCCTTCGGTGTGGTAGCTGCTATTTCGGCAAAAACAGGCAAAGAACACATGGACGATTATGATGGTCTTTACCTGACCAATCCAAAACTTAGTTTGCTGATGATGCTTTCCATGTTTTCGCTCGCCGGCATACCTCCGGTTGCAGGTTTCTTTGGAAAAATGTTTTTGTTTATGTCTGCAGCATCCAACGGGTATTACTGGCTGGTATTTATAGCTGTGTTGAATGCAACCATCTCGTTGTATTACTATTTGCTGGTTGTTAAAGCCATGTTCATCAATAAGAATGAACAGCCTATTGCTACTTTCCAAAGCGATGGTTATACCAAAATCGGATTGATGCTTTGTGCATTGGGTATCTTTATTCTGGGCTTCGCCAGTCAGGTGTATGAATTCATCAACGGACTAACTTTCGGAATCTGATTTTCACAACCTGCATTACAAACAAACTGATTTAAGAAAAGACTATGGCACTCAAAGCAAAACATATCGTCGAAGAGATCAACGGCCAGCGCTGTACAGCTGTTGAGAAAGGAATTGAGAAAAAAAGAGTAACCTTCCTAAAAGATCTTCTGCAAAACAATCAGTTCGAAGTGGTTGTCGAAGAATTAGCCAAGACCGAGGAATCCACCGTACAACTTTATAACATTGGGGTAACAGATCTTGTTTTTAACCCCGTGATCGCGGTCTATGAGATGACTTTAAAAACTCCTGCAGGTGAACCGGTCACAGCTGCCTACTGGAACCAGGAATCCTCTGAAAGCATCAAAGAGTACTGGCTTATGGCCAAGTAATCAGAAGTTTATATTTGATTAGCTCATTTTTTTCTTGTCTTTAATTTGTCGGTTAAATCTGAATTAACCATATGACCAGATACGTTCAAATTGCTATTCTTTTGGTCATTTTGGTCGGATGCGGAAAAACTTCTTCCGACAATACACCTGAAATAATCTCCGACAATCTCAAAGCCCTGGGCGCAGATATCTCTCTTTTGCCAAATTTCGAGAAAGCCGGTGCCATCTATAAGGACAAAGATGGAAATTCGGTCACTCCCCTTCCCTT
>CAIRSO010000664.1 GCA_903881215.1 uncultured Bacteroidia bacterium | reverse complement strand
ATGGGTTAATGTGTTAATGTGTTAATGTGCTAATGTGCTAATGGGCTAATGGGCTAATGTGTTAATGGGATAATGTGCTAATGTGCTAATGTGTTAATGTGCTAATGTGCTGATTTGCTAATATGTTAATGTGCTAATGTGATAATATACTAATGTGCTAATTAATAATAGATTATTATTCATCATTCATCATTCATCATTCATCATTAATCATCCATCATTCATCATTAATCATCCATCATTCCTCTTTTTCTGCCTTAAGAAATGCCTCAACGCGGTCTTCGGCTTCTTGCAGGGCATGCTCGAGAGTATCGTTCACGATGATGACATCGAACAGGTGAGCGAATGCCAATTCCCGTTCGGCTTTCTCCAATCTTTCCCTGATGCCTTCCTTGTTATCAGTTGAACGGGCAATTAGTCTTTTTTCGAGTTCTGTAATTGAGGGTGGCTGAATGAAAAGCGCCAGGGCACGGTGGCCATAGATTTTTTTAATATTGCTGCCACCAACTACATCGACATCAAAAAGGATATTTTTCCCTTCGTTAAGGGTTTTATCCACTTCACTTTTAAGCGAGCCATAAAAGCTATCCGGATAGACCTCCTGCCACTCCAGGAACTCATTATCTTTTATTTTGGTTTTGAATTCATCGGCCGTCATGAAAAAATAATCCACACCATGTTGTTCTTTCCCCCTTGGTTTCCGGCTGGTAGCTGAGACAGAAAAGGCAAAATTCTTGTTTTTCGACAGAAGATGTCTGACTACGGTTGTTTTGCCTGCACCCGAAGGAGCTGAGAAGATGATGATTTTGCCTTCCTTCATTCCTGTCGAGATTATTATAAAACGTTGAGCAATTGTTCTTTAATTCTTTCGAGAGCATCTTTCATCTGGATAACCAGCTTTTGCATCTCAGTGTGGTTTGCTTTTGAACCCAGTGTATTGACTTCGCGGCCAATCTCCTGGGCTATGAAGCCGAGTTTTTTTCCAACAGGTTCGGCCAATTCAATGGTTTCAAGGAAATAGTTGCAATGATTAAGCAGCCTTACTTTTTCCTCGTTGACATCCATCTTTTCGAGGTAGAAAATCATCTCCTGCTCCAATCTGTTTTCATTCACCTGTTCGATGGAGATATCCTTGAGGCCTTCAAATATTTTTTCCTTGATCCGTGTAACTCGTTCTTCCTCGTATTGTCCGACGTCGGTCAGCAAGGAGGTGATGGATTGGACATTGAAAATCAAATCTTGTTTCAGGATAGCTCCTTCCTGCATTCTAAACTTGTCAAGTGATTCTACGGCTTCGCTTATTTTTCCTAAGATCGCTTTCCACTCCTGGTCGTTTAGTTCTTCTCTTTCATTTTTAACAACTTCAGGCAAGGTGAGAATTGTTTGCAAGATACTGTCATTCAATGAAATATTAAGCTCTGCTGAGATTTTCTCCATCTGTTTGTAGTAGCTTTTTACGATGCCTGCATTGATTTTAGTGGCGGAGTCTTCTCCAAGCGACTCGGTATAAAGGATAAAATCAACCTTACCACGAACCAGCTTATCAGAAAGCTCCCTGCGAATCTCCAGATCTTTCTCGCGAAATATTTGAGAGATGCGCGTATTGAGATCCATTTGTTTGCTATTCAGGGATTTGATCTCAATGGTGACTTTTTTTTGTGAAAGTTCACATTCTGCTTTGCCGTAACCGGTCATCGATTTAATCATAACAAGGTGCTTTTGGGCAAAGGTAGGTAAAAGTGAAGGAAGAAAGAAGAGGGAAACGGAGAAACGGAGGCGGACTGGGAGACTGGGGGAGGGGGAGACGGGGCGAGTGGTTAAAGAAAGTAGAGGGAAGAGGGAAAATGTGAAGAGGGAAGAGGGAGGGTGAGAAGATGGGAGTGTGAGAGAGTGAGTGGTTTGAAATGTTATTTTGGGTTGGAGGGGTTGTTGTTTTTAACGGCGGCTCCAAGATAGGAGCCGGCGAAACCGAAAAGACAAACCAATAGCATTTTGAAGTCGCCCGTCAAAATAATGGCATGAAGTGGAATCCAGCTGCCTACAGTTAGTGCCCAGATCCATGGCCGCGAAGGATAGAGATAACCAAAAAAAGCAGAAGTGAGAACGATCAAAGAGGCTGTGATGCCGGTATCATCCCAACCCGGACGCGAATCCATCCACGCAAGGAATAGTCCGGCACATATTGATATTGCCAGGATGATTGTAAATTTCAGATCCAGTCTCATTGGATAATAATTTGTCTTTTAGTTGTCGCCTGGAATCGTAGATCGGCGAAGCCAATACCCATCCGCCAGACGGCGAATTCTGATGGTGTAAACCTTCATCTGACGGACAATGGTACTTAAGCAGTTTCTATTTTCTCCACAACGACAGCTGTCCCATAGGCCAGCACTTCTGTCAGACCGGTCATTACATCGTTGGCGTCGTAGCGCATGCTGATGATGGCATTTGCACCAATCATCCTGGCATGATCGATCATCAACAGTAGTGCTTCTTCTCTGGCTTTCTCGCATAGTTCGGTGTATATGACATTTCGGCCACCGAAAATGGTCATCAGACTTCCGGCAAAAGAACCGAAAATATTTCTTGAGCGAACGGTGATTCCCCGAACCAACCCAAGTTGTTTGATGATTCTGTAGCCTTCTAAATTGGTACTGGTTGTAATTAGCGTTTGATCATTCATATTTTTATAGTATTAAATTGTATATCTATTTGTAATTTATTAATTAAATGTTATTGGCATACTCTTTTGCCGTTGATGGATTCTGTTGATCTAAAATTAGCAGATGGCGGATTCAATTATTGGTTTCAGGTTCACTTAAATCAAGCTCAGAAGTGGTTATTTCTTTCATATTGGCATTAAATGGAATTTGCAGTATATAATCGACTGAAACATTTTTCCCATCTAACATCCCAGGGATCCATTGTTCCGGTATACTCTTTAACACCCTTAACGCTTCATTGTTACAAATCCTTCCGATTCCTTTCAGAACCCGGTGGTTCGCGGTATTTCCTAGACTGTCGATCATGAAAGCCACAGTTACAACACCTGTTATTTTTTCATCCGGCTTGTGAAGTGGTATACGTATCGCTACTGAAATGTATTCAAATAATATGCTGGTACCTCCGATATATAATGGTGGTCGATCCAAAATACTCATTATTGTGTCACGACCGGAGATTATTCTGAAAGGATTTTGGGCCAATCCAGTACGATAAAGAAGTACATCGTTTTTTGAAAAATCGATTTTTTGTTCCAGCTCTCCTTTTTTGTCAAAAAAGACCCAGATACTGTCTCGTTTGTTGTTTATATACCAACCTTTGGATCTGATAACTCCTGTGTTGTCGTATTGCGTCCAAAGGCTATCCATCAGTCCCATGCAGAAATGTCCCTCAACAAGAACTTTCCCATTTGTCACGGCCTTGTATTCACCATGCTTGATAGAATTGTCCGATTTGAGAACATAGTAAATTTCGTCATAGCGAGGGAAAATATTAACCTTTGTAATTTTCTTTGTATCCTTTGCGTGAAGGGAAATAGCAAGAACAAAAAGTAGCAATACGACAGTTGCCCTCATGTCAGTTATCCTCCGTGAAATTAATCGACCGTTTTTTTCTGTTTACTGACCATTTCAGAGAAACTTTTCGCCGCATTGGTAAATTCTGAAGGCATTAGTATCACGGTAGTTGTGTTGTTGTCAATGCCAATTTCTGAAAGCATCTGCATTCTCCTAAGTTCCAATGAGAAGGGACTACTTTCCATCTGTTTGGCCCCTTGAGTCAGTTTGATGGATGACTCAAGTTCGGCTTCTGCTTTGATGATCCGCGCCCTTTTTTCGCGTATCGCCTCCGCCTCGCGTGCCATTGCCCTTTGCATTGATTCCGGGATCTCAACGTCTTTCATCTCTACCATTTCGATTTTTACTCCCCAGGGTTCGGTGGTCTCATCCACAATTTTTTGCAGAGTAGCGTTAATCTTTTCCCGTTCTCTCAATACTTCATCGAGGTGGTGCTGACCGATGATATTTCTTAAAGCAGTGACAGAAAACTGATATACCGCCTGGTTATAATTGGCAATTTTGATCACCGCATGCTCAGGATTGGTAACCCTGAACCATAGCACCGCGTTGACTTTAATTGTGACACTGTCTTTGGTGATGGTCTCCTGCTGTTCGAGATCAACGGTTTTGGTACGGATGTCTATCGTCTGTTGGCGGTCTATCAGCGGAATAATCCAATAGAGTCCGGGTCCTCTGGTCGACTGGAATCTCCCCAGTCTGAAAACAATGGCGCGCTCATATTCCTGAGCGATGCGGAAACCGGCGATGATGATAACGGCAACAACGAGTAAGGCAGACAAAAAGAGTTCCATTGAGGAGGAGTTAAATGAAAATTAAAGTTAGCAAAAAGTCTGAAATTGGATGAATCCAATTTCAGACTTTTTTATACGATTCCTGAAAACCCCATAAAAGCCATAGCCAGAATCCCTGCGGTAATAAGTGCTATCGGGGTCCCTTTTAACCCTTCGGGGATGTTGGAAAACTCCATCTGCTCGCGGATATTAGCAAAAATGAGCAATGCCAGTCCGAAACCGCCTGCTGTCGCGATGGCAAATACGACACTTTCTATCAGGTTAAACTGTCGGGTAATAGTAAGGATGGCCACACCGAGGATCGTACAATTTGTTGTTATCAATGGCAGATAAACGCCAAGAGCCTGGTAAAGTGCTGGACTTACCTTTTTCAGGATTATTTCGACAAGTTGCACAAGTGCAGCAATAACAAGAATAAAGGAGATGGTTTGCAAGTAACTTACATGAAGCGGATCGAGGATGTAATACTGGATCAGGTAGGTAACAATGGTTGAAAGGGTCATCACAAAAGCAACGGCAGCTGCCATCCCCATTGCCGTGGAGCTGTTTTTGGAGACACCTAAAAAGGGACAAATACCCAGAAATTGTGCCAGTACAATGTTGTTGACAAGGATGGCCGAGATGACGATAATGAGGTATTGCATAACGATCAGGTTTTTTTGATTCTGTTGATAATGGCAATCAGATAACCCAACACGATAAACGCGCCGGGAGCCAACACAAAGAGTAGGCTGCCGTACTGCTCCGGATAAATTACCAGATCAAAAACTTTACCGGTGCCCAGCAGTTCGCGAATGGATCCCAGTAATGTGAGGGCAAAGGTAAAGCCAAATCCCATGCCGAGTCCGTCGAGAATTGAGAGTACAGCACCATTTTTACAGGCAAATGCTTCAGCCCTTCCCAACACGATGCAGTTGACGACAATCAGTGGAATAAAAAGTCCGAGGGATGCATAAAGCGAAGGCAACCATGCCTGCATAGTGAGCTGTACCACTGTTACAAAAGTGGCGATGATCACTACATAACTTGGAATGCGCACTTTATCAGGGATATATCCTGCTACGAGGGAAACAATCAGGTTTGACATGACCAGCACAAAGGTGGTAGCCAAACCCATGCCAATGCCATTTATGGCGTTAGAAGAAACTCCCAGAGTAGGGCACATTCCCAGCATGATGACGAAAATGGGGTTTTCTTTCATCAATCCATTCAAAAAAGTTTGCATACGGTTCATTGGGTACCTCCTTTTATTGAAAGTTCAGTTTTCACGGCAGTGGATGTTTTTTGATTGGATGTATCGTTTTTCCATGCTTTATGGGCTCTTTTTACTGACTCCAGAAATGCTCTGGATGAGATTGTTGCAGCAGTAATCGCATCGATTGACCCTCCGTCTTTCACAACTGCGAAGTTGGATATCTCGGGATTGATGCCTAAAACGCTTTGTTTGGGTTTGCTTTTATCTGAGAACCAAAGAGCCATTCTGGAACCCAATCCTGGGGTTTCTTTGTGATCAAGGATCTTGAAACCTGAAATATTCCCATTTGAACTGAGTCCGACCATCACGGTAATCAATCCTGAAAATCCTTTTCTAGAGTAACTTTTTACAGCAGTGCCAATACGCATGCTGTCTTTCCCGTAAGCCGGAAAGAACTGAAGAGAATCCTGCTCTCCGGAAGGCAAAACCTTGTAAGCAGAACCGAGGTAGGAAAATGGAGGAAGGATCGTTGCGATGGCTGAGTTTTGTTGCTCGATATCTGCCTTTATGATAGCCGATTTTGTGGCTTCGTTGACAACACCAAGAATGGCTGATGCTACGAAAGTAACAGCAAAAAGTGCCAGGAACATATTTTTAAAATTCGATGCAGGTAGTGCCATGTTTACTTTCCTCCGAATCTTTTGGGTTTGATTTTAGCGTTGATCAGAGGTGTAAAGCCATTCATGATCAGGATGGCAAAAGATATACCTTCGGGGTAGGCACCGAAATTCCGGATACACATTGTTATTACACCAATACCAACCCCGAATATTATTTTCCCTAAGGGGGTCATGGGTGAAGTTGTGAGATCAGTTGCCATAAAGAAGGCCCCAAGCATCACACCGCCTGTGATCAGATGAAAGACAGGATCCATGAAGCGATCGGGTGCAATTAGCCAAAGTATGCCTTCGAAGATGAAAATCGATCCCAGTACAGCTGCCGGAATGTGCCATGTGATAATTTTCTTCCATAGCAAGTATACTCCTCCAAGGATGATAGCAACAGCTGAAATCTCTCCAAGAGATCCGCTCATATTGCCCCAGAACATATCCAGATAACCTGGAATTTGAGCATCGCCAGCAAGAGTTGCCAATGATTTACCGCTTTTGATGCCTTCTTTCAATAATCCAAGCGGAGTGGCTCCGGTAAAAGAATCGGCAGCCGTTATATTGGCTGTCCAGGTTGTCATCTGGACAGGGAAGGAAATAAGCAAAAACACACGCCCAACCAAGGCCGGATTGAATGGATTTTGTCCGAGTCCGCCAAAGGAAAGTTTGGCAATTCCTATGGCAACCAGCGATCCGAGGACAATCAGTCCAACCGGCAAGCCTGCCGGCAGATTGAACGCGAGCAGCAGTCCGGTGATGACAGCAGAACCATCCCTCACAGTAGGTGGTACTTTTAAAATAAATTTTTGGATGCTGTACTCAAAAAATACGCAGGCGAGGACGGCTGCCAACATAATTCTTAGGCTATGAAGTCCGAAAAAGATTGCCGACAAAACCATTACCGGTATCAGTGCAACTATTACACTGCGCATAATTTTCGGAATGATTTCGTCGCTTTTGGTGTGAGGAGATGGGGAGACGGTTAGTAGATGGCTCATTCGGGAATAGCTGGTTTGATAGAAGTATTTATATCTGTTGAAGCAGAATTTCTGCGGGATTGGATGATTTTACCAACTTGTGATTTTCCTGATCGGATGTAATCCAGGACAGGTCTGCAAGAGGGACAGGTATAGGAACAGGATCCGCACTCCATGCAATCTGTGATGTGGCCGGCCTCCGCTCTTTCCCACAAACCTTTTTCGGAAAGAGCCATCAGTAAGTATGGCTCGAGATTCATCGGACAGCCTTCTACGCATCTGGCGCAACGGATGCAAGGCACATCATTAAGTCTGGCGGCAGCTTCAACGGGTAACAGGACAATTCCTGACATACCCTTTGTGACGGGAATATTTAGGTTGGCGATGGCTTTGCCCATCATTGGTCCGCCGATAATCACCTTGCCGGTATTCTCCGGCAATCCACCGGCTGCTTTGATCAAATCACTAATTGGAGTACCAATTCTTACCAGGAAATTGCCGGGATTGGAAAGTCCCTTTCCGGTAACCGTTACTACCCTTTCGATGAGTGGTTTGTTTTTTGCAACTGCCTCGTAAACAGCATAGGCAGTTCCAACATTTTGGACAATTACTCCCACTGAAGCAGGAAGGGCACCAGGTGCAACGAGTCTGCCGGTCATGGCCTGGATCAGCTGTTTTTCGCTTCCCTGAGGATATTTTATCTGAAGGGCTTCAACTTCGATGCCAGGGTAGTTCTTAGCTAACTTGTTTAGCAGAAGAATGGCATCTGGTTTATTTATTTCAATGCCCAGGATCGCTTTTTCGACATTCAGAACTTTCATAAGAAGGGTTGTTCCTTTCAGAATTTCTTCTCCATGTTCAAGCATCAGCCGGTGGTCGGAAGTGAGGAAGGGTTCGCACTCAACGCCGTTGATCAATAGGGTGTCAACCTTCATCCCGGCAGGAATTTCCAGTTTTACGTGGGTCGGGAAGGATGCTCCACCCATGCCAACAATGCCTGCTTCGCGGATTTTTTCCAGAATTGCGGCTGAGGATAGGTTCTCAAAATTAGTTTGGGGAAAGTCCCTTGAAATAGAGTCCTCCCAAACATCTCCTTCTGTTTCGATTACCACTGATTTCTTCTTGAAACCAGAAGCATCAAGGCTCTCTTCAATTTTAACCACCTTGCCTGAAACAGGCGAGTGGAGGTTGGAGGAGACAGGGCTTGAGGAGAGAGCTATCACACTCCCCGTTTTCACCAGATCCCCTTTCTTTACCACTACTGTTGAAGGTGCCCCAATGTGCTGGGCAATTGGGAGGACCACTTCTTTGGGAAGTTGAAGAGGCTGAATGGCCATCGCAGCTGTCAATTTTTCTCCTTGCGGATGGATACCTCCAAGTTTGAATGTCTTTAACATTTTCAATTAGACTTATATTTTACTATGTACCCCTTTCGTTGTAGCTATTCAACAGGTACTTCTTCGTTTTTTAGTTTTCGTACAGGGAAATTTATTTCCAGAATTGATCCGGAAGGGCAGACTGATACGCATTTTCTGCAAAGTGTGCACTTGTATGAATCAATAAAAGCCAGATGGCTTTCCATTTCGATGGCATCAAACGTACAAACAGTGGCGCATTTTTTGCACCCGGTACATGCAACTTTGCAAGCTTTTGAGGCCACCGGACCTTTGTCTTTATTCCTGCATGCTACATAAACCTTCCTGTTTTTTGGCATCTGTTTCTGCAACTGCATGAGCATTTTCGGACAAGCTGTTACGCATGCACCGCATCCGTTGCATTTGTTGTCGTCAACTTCCGGCAGACCGGTAGAAAGATTCATGTGAATTGCATCAAATTGACAAACCGGAACACAATCGCCGAATCCCAGGCAACCATAGTGACAATCAGTTTCACCTCCATAAACAGTGCTGATGGCACGACATGTCTGTACCCCTTCATATTTGCTGGTTTTTGGACGAAACTCACAAGTCCCGTTACATAGAATGATAGCCGTGTTGGAGGCAACTGTCACCGCTTCCAAACCAAGATAATCGGCTAATGCCTTCATGGTTTCCTTCCCACCCACCGGACAGGAGAGTTGCGAGAGATTTTCTGCAGCGACACAAGCTTGTGCAAAAGCCCTGCAACCGGCGAAACCGCAGCTTCCGCAATTGGAAGCAGGCAGCAATGCTTCTGCTTCATCGATTCGCGGATCTTCGTAAACCTGAAATTTTTGAGATACGAAGTACAAAATCACGGCAGATAAGGCCCCGATGGCACTGATGACTACGATGGTAAAGATGAGAGTGTCACTCATATTGTGAGATATTTTGCTGTTTTTGTACCATAAAGTGGAAGGAATTCTTTAGTTTGTCCCGATAATGATAGAGCAACCCATAATAAGGAACCAGAAAAAGCAGTGATCCCAAAGCAGCAGTTGCTTCTTCTTTGCTGATCGATGAAAGTATTATCAGAGAACTGACAAGCAGGATGATAGGAATCAGATAGGCAAAAAGTACCGCTTTGTAACCATGGGCGGAGGTTGCTACGACAAGCACCTCTTCACCTATCCCAAAAATATTGCCACTATATTCCACTTCAATCTCCTTCTCTTTCTGTTCTGAAGAAGTGCAGGAACCTTTGGCATGGCAGGACGAACAAGCGGACTGGGAAATTATTTTAACAATTAGATGCTGATTGTTAATTGATTTTATGGTTCCTACGTGGTTTATCAAATGTGTATTCACCGAAATTATTTTTGTTGGAGCTTCTCTTCAGTAAAATGATTCTACTTTAAACCTCAGTAAAATCAATGATTTTGAGATTTTTGGAATAAGTTTGAAGACATTAAAAATAAACAATTTCCAAGTCGACCGCTTTTTATTGGGGTGAGTTTTAATATTAAATTAACTTATCGCGCCCCAGTTGAGGTGATTTTTTCTGAGCGCCATCAGCTGTTTGGTCAGGATGGTATTTCCGGGGTTGTTAAGCAATGGATCGGTAGCCAGAATCTCCTCTGCCTTGTCACGGGCATATTGCAGAATTTGTCCGTCCTTGGCCAAATTTGAGATACGAAGATCAAAAGCCAGGCCGCTTTGTTGTGTTCCTTCCAAATCACCGGGACCGCGCAAACGCATGTCGGCTTCTGCTATTTCAAATCCGTCGTTGGTGCCGACCATTGTTTCGATACGTTGCCTGCTTTCGTGGCTAAGTTTCACGCTGCTCATCAGGATGCAATAAGATTGGTCGGCGCCTCTTCCAACCCTGCCGCGAAGCTGATGCAGTTGAGACAGCCCGAATCTTTCGGTACTTTCGATCACCATCACCGAGGCATTTGGCACATCGACGCCAACCTCAATGACTGTGGTTGCCACCAAAATCTGCGTTTCGCCCCTTTTAAAGCGTTGCATCTCTTCCTCCTTGGCAGCAGGCTTCATCTTCCCATGCACCATGCTAATGCTGTATTCGGGTGTGGGGAAGGCGATCCTCAATTGTTCGAATCCCTCTTCAAGATTTTTAAAATCAAGTTTCTCGGACTCTTTGATCAAGGGAAAGACGATGTAAATCTGGCGCCCCAGAGCTATCTCTTTTTTTATAAACTGGTTTAATTCGGCCCGATGGCTGTCATAATAGTGGAAGGTACGAATTGGTTTTCTTCCCGGTGGAAGTTCATCGATGACCGAGACATCCAGATCGCCATACACCGTCATCGCAAGAGTTCGTGGAATGGGAGTTGCCGTCATCACCAGCACATGGGGAGGAATGAAATTTTTGCGCCACATTTTGGCTCTTTGCATCACGCCGAATCGGTGCTGTTCATCAATGACAACGATGCCAAGATTCTTAAATTCCACGATATCCTCCAGCAAGGCATGAGTGCCAATCAGTAAATTTAAGGAGCCATCCAGCAGTTGCTGATGGATGATGAGCCGTTCCGATTTTTTTGTCGAGCCGGTAAGAAGTTTGACATTGATCGGCAGATCGCCAATAAGTTTCAACACCGATTGATGGTGCTGCTGGGCCAGAATCTCCGTCGGAGCCATCATGCACGCCTGAAAACCGTTGTCCATGGCAATCAGCGAAATCATGAGTGCAACCATGGTTTTACCACTACCCACATCGCCCTGCAAGAGCCGGTTCATCTGCTTGCCCGCCAGGGTATCTTTTCTGATCTCCTTAACGACGCGCTTCTGTGCACCAGTGAGTTCGAAGGGGAGATGGTGGTGAAAGAAATCATTGAAATGGGATCCCACCTCCTTGAATATTTGGCCTTTGAATTTATTTTGACGCTCGTGCTTCAGGTGAAGTAGTTTGAGCTGGATGTAAAAGAGCTCTTCGAATTTAAGCCTGTACTCTGCACGGCGAAGTGTTTGAGGGTCGGCAGGGAAATGGATATTGATCAAGGCTGTTTCCAGTGGCATCAGCTTTAGGTGATCAATCAGCCATTCTGGAAGCGTCTCGGTTATTTTGCCTTTGCAAAGTTGAAGAGCTGTGTATTGGAATTTTTGAATCGATTTGGAAACGAGAAAATTGCTTTTCATTTTCTCGCTGGTGTTGTAGAAAGGCTGGATATATCCCTCTTTCTTCTCAATTTCGGCGACAACTTCTTCTATCTCGGGATGAACCAATTTCCATTTGCCGTTGAATTCTGTTGGCTTCCCGAAAATGACATAGGGGAAATTTGTTTTGAGGGTCGATTTGACAAATTTGATGCCTCTGAACCAGACCAGCTCCATTTGATTTTCACCATCGTAAAAATTGCCTATCATCCTTTGTGCCCGACCTTCGCCAATGGTTTCCAGTGCAGTAATTACACCCTTAATCTGAATAAATGGCAAGGTCTCATTGATCTCCCTGATTTTGTAAAATTTGGTCCGGTCGATGTATTTGTACGGGAAATAATAGATCAGCTCAGCCACTGAAGATATTTTCAGCTCCTGGGTAAGGATAGCCGCTCTTTTGGGACCGACTCCCGGAAGGAATTTTATTTCTTGTTCCAGCATAAGAAGTACTTAGAATACTTAGAGTACTTAAAGTGCCTAAAGTTAGGAAGAAAGAACAATGATCATTCAGACATTCATATTTATTAAAGTAAAAATTGTTATTTTCGGCGAGGCGAAGTACTCTAAGTATTCTAAGTACTCCAAGTACTCTAGGCACTTTCTTATGAATTACCGTACCCGGAAATACATCAAATACCTCTTTAGCGCCGGTCACCGTAAGGGGCACGGTATTCATTCGCCGTTTCTTTTCAGGCTGATAACGGAAGTGATAGAAAATAACGGTTTTTTCTCAGCTTATCCCTTACTGAAAGCTGCTGAAGAGAATGTAAGGAATATGCTGAAGATGCTTGATGCCGAAACGTATCAACAATTGTATGATACAAAACCCGGATCGGATTCTTCAACTACCAAGAAATTGCATCTACTTCCTGAGAAGTTTAACCGTTTGCTATTCAGACTTGTTAATGATTTTGGACCGGAATCTGTCTCGTTTTACGGATCTACTTTTGGTGTGACACTTCTTGCACTGGCACTTGCCGACCGACGGGTTCAGCTTGAGGCACAGGTCGAAAATAGTCATTACCGTTCGTTCTGCCTTAGATTGATGGAGGTTTATGAGGTAGGAAATATTTTCCTGAGAGGATCTGCTGAGGTGGTTGCCTCAGATTTTGTTGTTGTTCAGCATCTGTTTAATACGGAAGAGTGTGACCAAATTCTATCACAAATTCTGACTACTCCATTTTACCAGGGGGTAGTTATCCTCTGCGGAATTCATTCGTCTGAAGAAATGGAGGTCATTTGGTCAAAGTATAAAAGCGCAGAAACCGTTCGAATCTCTCTGGATCTTTTTGAAATTGGAATACTCATTTGCAAAAAGGGTTTGCAGAAGGAGGATTTTGTGCTGAGGTTTTAATTTTACACCTGACAGGTTTCCAAAACCTGAGGTTCTAGTTCGTATACCTGACAGGTTTTCAAAACCTGAGGTTTTAGTTCGTATACCTGACAGGTTTTCAAAACCTGAGGTTCTAGTTCGTATACCTGACAGGTTTTCAAAACCTGTCAGGTGTAAAGGTGTATCCAGGTCTATAATACATAAAACACCAGTACCTTATTGGCAAATTCATTGTATTCTTCCTTACCTGAATAATAGTACATATTCCATAAGGCAATCAGCACACTTGTATATGCCACCTGCTTTTCTTTACCCAGAAAAGTTTCTCCACCTGCATGTACGCGCGAATTTCCTTCGGTCGAGATTTCACCGGTAGGTTTTATCCGGCTCATTTCCCATCGTGTGGCACAGGCCAATTTGTCATAAAGGATCTGGCGAATGGGTTCATCGCTTTTTAGAATTGAAAGCAGTCTAAATCCCATGGCAATGCCTACCCCCTGGTAGCTGCTGTCGAAACCGGTTCCTTCCACAAAGAAGCCCTCGGGTTGTTGTTTCGTGAGAGCAAGATTGGCAAAGTCCAGTCCGATTTTCATGGCGTCAATGTCATTCAAATATTTCCCCATGGCATAAAATGCAAGGGCATCAAAGAATAACCGGTTGGGGGCTTCGGCATCTATCTGCTTTAGAAGTGTTGTCTTGGTTTTTAGATAGTTCAGTGAAATTTGGTATTGAGGAATGAGAATTTCAATCCTTTTTTTTGCTGCCGGCTGACTCTGATAGCCAGAATTGTCTTGAAGTGCGAGAAGTGCGGACCCGAGGGCAGAATAGAAAAAAGCAATTCCACTCACCTTGTCTCCCTCAGTTGCAGTGCCAGAGGCAGCCAGATCGGCCGGAATCACTAGTTGAAAATCTCCATCAGGCATTTGATATTTGAAGCTATATTCAATGGCCCGAACTGCCATTTCGAGAGCAGTTGAATTTTGAACATCCACAGCATAATCGGCCAATGGAGAAATTCCCATTTGAAACCGCACGTGAAAATAGGCCGTTTTATTCCTGTCCAGAGCTCCGATAGCATCCGTCTGGTTGGAAGTTGCCAACTTTTCGATGATGTCATTTCTGAAAGCTGCGGTCATCTCGTTTTGTGTGAAAAAGCGCTGATTAGGGTCCACCACACAGACAGGAAGGTCGGCAACTGTTTTATCCGCATTGCTGCAGGAGAAAATAGACAAGGAAAGAAGAATAAAACAGACGAGCCTCATGGATAAAGGATAATTCAATTCTAACATTGAATAGGAGAATAAAAATAACGCATTTTTAGTTAATTAGTTGGAAAAACCAGACAGGTTTTCAAAACCTGT
>CAIRSO010000663.1 GCA_903881215.1 uncultured Bacteroidia bacterium | reverse complement strand
TCGTCGGGCAATACCACAGTTGAAACAGCTACACCATCTACCTCAACAATTACAGTGGAAGGATGTTTCAGTTCATCGGTTTGAGGAAATGAGTTCGGATTCAAGCCCCAAGTAGAACAATTTATCCCGATATTCGGGAAAGTATCCGATTGGTAGGATTTTTCGGTAAAGTATTTGCTTTGGTTCATGCGCGATGACAATTCCGCTATAAAATAGGCTTGTTTTGGAACTTTGCTTCCGGCAATTTCAAACTCATATTCCACATAACCACTCCCTAACCCAATGAATTTTGAATTTTGCTGTGTCAGAAGATTTTTTAAGCTCCAGCTGGCTTCTTTGAATGATGCTGCCGGCTTCGAAACCACAATTGTATCAGTAGAATTGAGTATTATCGTATATGGACGAACTCGAAAAGGTACAAAATTGCAGTGCAGTGTATCACCCTTTTTCCCTATCAGATAGGTGCAATATGTTGCCACGCATTCTTCGTTTGGCGCTATAAATTGTAAGGGTTCAAGCACTTTGCTACTATATGAAACTGCATCGAGCGTAGTTCCTGGAGTTGAATAGCTTTTAAGGTCCCCAAATCGGTTCCAATAAATCACTTTGGTATCGAGACGAAGTTTTTGATTGGCAATTTTCTCGAGAAAAGAAACGGTAATGGGCATTTTGACTGCTTGTGCAGCATCGTATATCTCCTCAAAACTTTTTCCAGGAATCACATAATTGACAGAGGCAAAATCGGCAAATGTCATTCCAGGGCACAACTCTTCCACACCAAACTCTTTTGCCGATCGATTGTATCTAAAATAGCCGTTAAACTCATTGTTCACATCGTGCAATTCGGTAAAAAGATATCCGGCCAACTTGGGACGACGTTTAAATTCATTGATCATTAGGTGATAATCGTAGGTCAAATCCACATCTCCTGCACCATTTTTATATCCCCATACACCACCACACTCTGCATTGATAAGCGGGGCATCGGTCTGTTTATACCCTTTAGCATAATTCCACTGCGAGCCAGGATAGGTGTAAGCACAAACTGAATCGAGATAGTTCGCCCACGAATGGCCAGGAAGGTATTCGTGCCACGAATTGAAATCGGACACCAAATGGTCTTCTTTACAAGCAGAATTATCGTCAATCAATCGGGTTGGTTCTTCTGCCTTGTACTTATGATACATATTCAATACCCATTTTTTTGTCTCTGGCAAATAGATTTTTTCGCTTCCGACTGGCGTTAAAAGTCCCCACGATTCGTTGAACAAAATCCACGAAAAGATAGAAGGATGATTGAAATCACGTTCCACTTGCTTTTCGGCTAGAAGCTCCCACATCCGCATTGAATTTTGCCGCTCTGTTTTGTCGGCAGGTGAATTTCTGTAATCGACCATGTCGGCCATCATCAGCATTCCCAGTTTATCAGCCCAATAAATTTTGCGGGGCACTTCTACTTTTATGTGGGTACGAATGGTATTCAATCCAAGTGCTTTGGTTTTCAGCACATCTTCTTTCATAAACTGATCGGTGGGATAGGTTCCAAAACCTTCATTGTGATAGGCCTGATCGAGCACCATTTGTAAGTAAATTGGCTCGTTGTTCAGATAAACGTAGCTGAAATCGCCACCCGGATAGTTGGAATAACTCACTTTCCGCATTCCGAAATAAGTATTCACTTCATCGGTACCGTTTCCGTCAGCAATTTGCACCTTCACTTCGTACAAATACGGATCTTTTAGACTCCACAAACGCATATTTTTCACCGGCATGGTGAATCGGGCTGTTTTAGCTCCTTCGGGCACTTCGTATAGAAACATACTTTTCCCCGAAGTGGCACTTGCAATATTCACTTTTGTCCCTTTTAGAGCAGGAGCACTCAGTTTCACACTTACTTCAGCTTGTTTTTTATCAATGTCCGGATAAAAACGAATGTTGCTCAAATTCTGTTTGTTGCGGGCTTCGAGGTAGACGGTTTGCCAAATTCCACGTACTTTACCATAGTTTTGTTTGCCTTGCGGACTGTCTTTTACCAACTCATCAGCACGCACAGTCAGTTTATCATCTTTTCCGGTCAACATATCTGTAATGTCAAACTCCAACGGAATATAACCGCCTTCCTTCCAACCGGCATCTTTTCCATT